>CAZSSR010000053.1:0-9695 GCA_964609605.1 uncultured Bacillaceae bacterium
GTTTTCCTCCATAATACAAAATCATTTCTTAGCTATATTAAATATAATCTATCGGATAAGATCCTAATATTTTTAAAAAAGAAGTTTTCCTGCGAACCATCGAAAGTGCATCTTTAATATCATCATCTTCTTGATAACCGATAATATCAACATAAAAAATATACTTTCCAAGTTGTTCCTTTGAAGGCCTAGATTCAATCTTTGTCATATTTATATCCCAGATGTTAAAAATATCTAATATCCTATATAAACTACCAGGCTTGTTATCAGTTGAAAACACAATAGATGTTTTATCATGTGCTGACTTATTAGCTTTCACTTTAGATATTGCAACAAATCTTGTGAAGTTATTACCACCATCTTGAATATTTGAATCTAATATTTGAAGATTATATAATTCTCCAGCAATAGCAGACCCGATTGCGGCGGAAGTTCCATTTCCAATTGAAACCTCTTCTGCAGCGGCAGCAGTACTTAATACCGGTCTAATCTCAGCTAACGGGTAATTTTTATTAGTATACTTTCTACATTGTCCGATTGGTTGAGGATGAGAAAGTATAACCATAACATCTTCAGGTTTAGTATTGATTTTTGCTAAAAGATTTAAATTTATTGGTATTATTAACTCCGATTTTATAACAATATTTAAATCCTCGACAAACATATCAAGAGTTGAAGTTACAGCACCCTCAAGAGAGTTCTCAATTGGTAATACAGCTTCATCAAGAAATCCATCACTAACAGCAACCATTAAATCAGGTATAGTATTATACTCATATATTTCATACTCTATCATATTATTAATATATTCTTTAACTGCCTCATGTGAAAAAGTGCCTTTTGGTCCAAGGAATCCGATTCTTAACATATTGTCCTCCAGCTATTTTTAATGTTATTCTATATTGTTTAATAGTGTACTACAAATATTCAGATATAAAAATACTTTTTAACTAACAAAATTTTATCAAATTAACTAATAAATATAAATATACTAATACTTTATTATAAAAATAATTGTAGTTTACAGCTTATCACCTTACAAAAGGTTCACTTATGTAAACTACAATTATTTTTAATATTAATTATCTTATCAATCTTTAAACTTTTCTACTTCCAGGCTTAATTGCTACTAGCTTTCCTTCCTTACATAAAGGACAATTATCTTTTTCATATGATTCAATCTCAATTGCTAATAATGAATTAAAAGGATAGCCAAAATCTACCTTACCATTACTTCTATCAACAAGTACACCGACTCCAACAATTTCTCCACCAGCTTGTTCAACAACTGATATCACTTCTTTAACCGATCCACCTGTTGTTACAACATCCTCAATAACTAAAACCTTCTGACCTGGTTCTATTTGGAAACCTCTTCTTAAAGTCATTATGCCATTTTCACGTTCACAAAAAATATTGCTAACCCCGAAAATTCTCGATATTTCATATCCAACTAATAGGCCTCCAACGGCTGGGGAAACAACGACATCTATTCTACTATCCTTAAATTTTTCAGCTAAATCCTTACATAAATATTCTGTTATATTTGCATATTGTAATGCCTGTGCCATCTGCATGTATTGACCAGAGTGACGACCAGAGGTCAAGATAAAATGCCCATATTGTAAAACACCAACGTCTTCAAATATAGCTAATACTTCCTCATTTGATAACATAAAATCGCCTCCGTTTGAGGAACACATGGGTAAGGTTCTCTTGTGTCCCTTAATAATTAATATTATTAATAATTTGTTCAAAAACTTTTGCTGGGTTTGGGGCTTTCGTTATGGAACGGCCGATTACTAGGTAATCACTACCAAGGCTTATGGCTTTTTCTGGTGTTGCTACTCTTTTTTGATCATCTGTCTCATTACCTGCTAATCTTATTCCGGGTGTTACTGTAATAAATTCTTTACCACATGAATTTTTAATCTGCTCAACTTCTAAAACAGATGAAACTACTCCAGATAAGCCAGATTTCTGTGCCAATTTTGCATAATCAATAACTGTTTCTTCAATTGATTTACCGATTCCTATTTCTTCTTTTAACATCCTAGCATCTGTGCTTGTTAATTGAGTTACGCCGATTAACATCGGTCTTTTTTGCTCTTGAGTTAAGGATTTCTCCATTTCATTAACTGCTTCAACCATCATCCTTGATCCACCAGCTATATGAAGGTTAAACATATCTACTCCTAATCTAGTCAATTGGGCAGTAGCCTTTCCGACGGTATTAGGAATATCGTGCATTTTTAAATCAAGAAAAATTCTAAGCTCTCTTTTCTTTAACTCTTCAATAAATTGTGGTCCTTCAGCATAGAATAATTCCATACCAACCTTGACGAATCTTACTTGTTTTTCAAAGCTATCTATTAAATTTAAAGCTTTTTCACGATTAATGACATCCAATGCAACAATTATTCTATCTCGGTAATCTATTTGTTCAACTAATGACATATTATTTGCAACCCTCCCCTATCAACTCTGAAATATTATTAACGCCCATTCTATCAAGAACTTCCTCTAAACTAGCAATTATCTTAGGCATTATATACGGATCAACAAAATTTGCTGTTCCAATCTGGACTGCTGATGCACCAGCTAAGAAAAATTCTGCTGCATCTTCTGCTGATGTTATCCCTCCTATACCGATTATCGGGATTGAGACATGTTTGTACACCTCATAGATCATCCTTAAAGCTACCGGTTTAATCGCTGGACCAGAAAGTCCACCTATTTTATTAGCTAGAATTGGCTTTTTAGTTCGTAAATCAAATCTCATTCCGATTAATGTATTTATCATACTAATACCATCTGCACCAGCATCCTCTACTGCCTTTGCCATTGCTACAATATCTGTTACATTAGGTGAGAGCTTAACATATAAAGGAACCTTACACACCTTTTTTACAGCCTTTGTTAAATCATAGGCTGTTTTTGGATCAGTTCCAAAAGCTATCCCTCCGCTTTTAACATTAGGACAAGAGATATTTAGCTCAACTATCCCTATTTTTTCTTTACTGATTCTTTCAACTACTTCAACATAATCCTCAGTCATTGAACCAGCAACATTAATAATAATTGGTATATTGAATTGTGTTAACCAAGGAATTTCATTATTAATTACATAGTCAACACCAGGGTTTTGTAATCCAATCGAATTAAGCATACCACTTGGTGTTTCAGCTATTCTAGGCGTTAAATTACCTAATCGTTCATTAAGAGTTGTTGCTTTTACAACAATTGCTCCTAGTTGACTTAAATCATATAATTCTGAATACTCTCTACCAAAGCCGAAACAACCTGAAGCAGACATAACTGGGTTTTTTAATGTTATATCTCCTACTTTAACCTCTAAGCGCTTACTCATATTATCACCTCGCGGAAAGGGAATACTGGACCATCTGAACATACCTTTTTATAGCCTTCCTTATGAATGCTTTTATCCACTTTAACTATACAACCATAACATGCACCAACACCACAGCCCATCCGTTCCTCTAAAGAAAGATAACCGATGATGTCAGTGTTATACCACTTTTCTTGAATTGCTTTCATCATGCCCATAGGGCCACATGAGTAAAAAACATCCCATTTATCCTTTTCACTAATTAAATCTATTACAGTCCCTTTTGTTCCAAAACTTCCATCAATTGTAGAAACTCTTACATCTCCAAGACTTGAAAACTCATTAACTAAAATAGAATCTTCATGTGATTGATATCCTAATATCGTCGTAACATCATTGCCTTTCTTGGCTAATTCCTTTGCAAGATAATAAAGTGGCGGAGATCCTATTCCACCACCTATCAGAACTACTTTTTTCTTACAGTCAAAATCCTCATATGAAAAGCCATTGCCTAATGGTCCAAAAATATCGATACTATCTCCAAATTTTTTTTTACATAAAATATTAGTCCCCTGGCCAACAACCCGATAGATTATAGATATTTTTTTAGTTAAATTATCATAGTCATGAATACTAATTGGTCTTCTTAATAATGGTTCGAAACTATCATTAACACGAATGTGTAAATATTGCCCCGGTAATGGTATAGGTATCATATCCCTAGCATCAATTATTAGGTTGAAAATATTTTTTGCTATCTCCTTATTTTCTTCTACCGTCATAATATATTGTTTCATTATTATATAACACCACTTCCCAAATCATAAATAGATTGTGTTGTAATAGAGAAGGATTCCAATGCGTGTAAAAAGGCATATGCTGTATCTAAGGATGTTAAACAAGGAACACCAAATTCAACTGATTCCCTCCTAATTTTAAAACCATCTCTTTCAATATCTTTGCCTTTAGTTAATGTGTTAATTACAATATTTATTTTATTGGCACGTATTTCATCAATAATATTTGGAGATCCTTCATTAAGTTTTTTTACTGATAAAGCAGGAATTCCATGTTCAGTTAAGAAATTAGCTGTCCCTTTTGTAGCTTTAATATGATAACCTAATTGGTCAAACCTTTTAAATAAGTCTAAAGCCTCTTCTTTTTCTTTGTCAGCAATTGTAGCAAGAATCGTTCCATTCTCCGGTATCTTTATTCCAGATGCTACAAGTCCTTTATATAAAGCTCTAGCAAATTGTTGATCTAATCCTATAACCTCTCCAGTCGATTTCATCTCAGGTCCCAAGGTTACATCAACACTTCTTAATTTCGAAAATGAGAACACTGGAACCTTAACTGCATAATAGTTATCCTTTGGTAAAAGGTAACCAGTCTTATACCCTTGTGATTTAATTGAGTGGCCCAAAATTACTTTTGTTGCAATATTCCCCATAGGAATTGAAGTTACCTTGCTCAAAAAAGGCACAGTTCTTGATGACCTTGGATTTACCTCAATTACAAATACTTCATCTTCAAAGATTACAAATTGAATATTTAATAATCCTTTTATTTTTAATCCAATTGCTAGTTTTTCTGTCATATCTACTAATTGATCAATTATTTTTTTAGATAAAGATATTGGTGGATATACAGCTATTGAATCACCTGAATGAACACCTGCTTTTTCAATGTGCTCCATAATACCAGGAATTAGTACATTTTCCCCATCTGATATAGCATCAACATCCACTTCCTTCCCTATTAAATAACGGTCAATAAGTACTGGATGTTCAAGTGACACCTTTACTGCTTGTTCCATATATTTTTTTAAATCTTGTAAATTGTAAATGATTTCCATAGCTCTACCACCCAGAACATAAGATGGTCTCACCAAAACTGGATATCCAATCTTTTCAGCAACTAATACAGCTTCCTCTACAGACATTGCGGTACCACCAATAGGTTGCTTTATATTTAATTTTTTTAACAAGCCTTCGAATTTTTTTCTATCTTCAGCTTGATCAATGCTTTCTAATGATGTTCCTAAAATTGATATACCCTCGTTAACCAAACTATCAGCTAAATTTATCGCAGTTTGTCCACCAAATTGAACTACAACACCAATTGGATTTTCTCTATCAATAACATTCATCACATCTTCAACTGTCAGGGGTTCAAAGTATAATCTATCTGAAATATTAAAATCAGTAGAAACGGTTTCTGGATTATTATTAATTATTACTGCATCATAACCAGCCTCTTGAATTGCCCATACCGCATGAACTGTTGAATAATCAAATTCAATTCCTTGTCCTATTCTAATTGGTCCTGAACCAAGTACAATAACGGACTCTTTCTTACTTGATTTAATTTCATCCTCAATTTCATAAGTTGAATAATAATATGGAGTATAAGATTCAAACTCAGCCGCACAAGTATCAACCATTTTGTAAACAGGCTTTATTCCGAAATTTCTTTTTGCATTTACTATCTCTTTTTCAACTACACCCCTTATTTGTGCAATTTGTTTATCTGCGAAACCAGATTTTTTCCAACTCAACAAATTTTCTTTATTTACTCTTTCGTTAACAATATCTTTTTCTTTAATCACCAACTGCTGAATCTTATATAAGAAAAAATTATCTATTTTTGTTATTTCATTTATTTTTTCAATCGAACCTCCTCTTCTAAACCACTCTGCAATCAACCATAATCTCTCATCATCAGTTATATCAATCCTTTCTAATAATGAGTTATCATCGAATTGTTCAAGCTGTAATAAGGGACAGTATAATCCATAAAGATTAATTTCAAGTGAACGAATAGCTTTTTGTAGCGATTCTTCAAAAGTCCTACCTATTGCCATTACTTCGCCCGTTGCTTTCATTTGTGTTCCTAATTTACGATTAGCTGATTGAAACTTATCGAAAGGCCACCTCGGTATTTTTGTAACAACATAGTCAAGTGCTGGTTCATAGCATGCATAAGTATTTTTGGTTATAGGGTTAATTATTTCATCAAGTGTATACCCCAAAGCTATTTTTGATGATACTTTAGCTATTGGATAGCCGGTAGCCTTTGATGCTAAAGCACTTGAACGACTAACTCTCGGATTAACTTCAATAACATAATATTCCTCACTAAAAGGATCTAATGCATATTGAACATTACATCCTCCTTTAATATCTAATGCTTCTACAATATTAAGTGCAGATGTTCTTAAAATTTGGTATTCTCTATCTGTTAATGTCTGACTAGGAGCAATAACTATGCTATCACCCGTATGTACGCCTACTGGATCAAAATTCTCCATATTACAAACAATTATTTTGTTCCCGTGTCCATCACGGATAACTTCATATTCAATCTCCTTATATCCTAACAAACTTTTTTCAATCAATACTTGCTTAATAGGACTTGCATCCAAACCGTTTCTTATCGTAGATACCAACTGATCCTCATTATAAACAATTCCTCCACCTGTTCCACCTAAAGTATAAGCAGGTCTTATAATAATAGGATATCCTATATCATTAACAAACGAATAAGCTTCTTCAATCTTATATATAATTTTACTATCTGGTACAGCTTCATTTATTTCGTTCATAGTTCTTCTGAACTTTTCTCTATCTTCAGATTTCTCGATTGCCTCAATATTTGTACCTAGAAATTTTACATTGTATTTATTAAGCGTCCCTTTTTTTTCTAATTCAACAGCTAGATTTAACGCTGTTTGTCCACCTAAAGTAGCCAATATCCCATCTGGTCTCTCCATTTTAATAATTGTTTCTAGAAAATCATGAGTTAGTGGCTCCATATACACTTTGTCTGCAATTTCTGTATCTGTCATTATTGTAGCTGGATTACTGTTAACTAAAACAACCTCGATTCCCTCTTCTTTTAAAGCTTGACAAGCCTGAGTTCCTGCGTAATCAAATTCTGCTGCCTGTCCGATTACTATTGGACCAGATCCTATTACCATAACTTTTTTAATATTATCTAATTTTGGCATACTTTACTCCTTCCCTCATGTTGTTTCATTAGCTGAATAAATTCATCAAATATATATCCATTATCATAAGGTCCTGGAGATGCTTCAGGGTGATACTGAATTGCAAAAGCTGGAGCATTATTATGTTCTATTCCTTCAATCGTACCATCATTTACAGCAAGATGAGTTATAGATAAAACAGAAGGATCTATAGAATCCATAGTTACTGAATAACCATGATTTTGTGATGTCATATAAATATTTTTTGTCTTTAAATCCTTAACTGGATGATTACCACCACGGTGACCAAATTTTAATTTTTCTGTATCAGCACCGCATGCTAAAGCAAATAATTGGTGACCTAAACAAATACCAAACAGTGGTATCTTATAATTAATAATTTTCTTTATTATATCAATACTCTCTTTGACATCCTTAGGATCTCCAGGACCATTTGATAATAAAATACCATGAGGATCTAGTTCGACTATCTTTTCAAATAACGTATCATATGGTACTACAATCACTTCACAATTTCTTTTCAATAGTTCTCTAACAATCCCTTGTTTTGAACCATAATCTATAACCACAACTCGTAACCCTTTCCCAGAAATTTTTATTATTTGTTTATTTGATACTTGAGCTACTTGATCTTTTCTTAATGGTTCTTTTAATTTAATCATTGCTTCTTCTTTACATATTTGATTAGTAGTTAATATTGCTTTCATCGTACCTTTATCTCTGATTTTCTTTGTAATCATTCTTGTATCTACTTCTGAGATACCAATTATTCCATGTTCTTTTAAAAATTCATCTATTGTTTTTCTGCTTCGCCAATGAGAAGGATACTTTGCATACTCTCTCACAACAAACCCAAAAACATTAGGTTTGCTTGACTCAAAGTCTTCGATGTTGACTCCATAATTCCCTATTAATGGATACGTCATAACAACATGTTGACCATAATATGAAGGATCAGTTAATATTTCCTGATACCCTGTCATGCTTGTATTAAAAACTATTTCACCTATTGATTCACCACTTGCACCAAAATTCTCGCCAATGAAAACAGATCCATCTTCTAAAATTAAAGTAGCTATTTTATTCATTCATTAAATCCTCCTCAAGTCTCCACTTAATTTTCCCATCAGCTATTGTTAATTCAGGCCATCCAGATAAATCATGCCCTATAAATGGAGTGTTACTCCCTTTTGATAAAAACTCGTTAACAAGAACTTGTTTTTCTTTGTGTAAATCTATAATAACTAAATCTGCATTTAATCCAATTTCTATAACCCCACTTGCAAGGTTATATATATTTGCTGGTGAAATAGTTAATTTATTAATTAATAATTCTAATGAAATAATATTTGTTTTTACTAATTTTGTATATAAAACTGGAAAAGCAACTTCTAATCCAACCATTCCAAAGGGTGCTTCTATAAAGTTTTTACTTTTTTCATCTGATGTATGTGGTGCATGATCAGTTACTATAATATCAATTGTTCCATCAATTAAACCCTCAATAAGAGCTAATCTATCTTCCTTAGTCCTTAGAGGGGGATTAACCTTATATAGACTATATGGCTCACAAATGTCTTCCTCAGTTAATACTAAATGATGCGGAGTAACCTCAGCAGTAACATTAATTCCTTTTTCCTTAGCCTTTCTGATCAATTGAACAGATTCCTTTGTACTAATATGACAAACATGATAATGAACGCCGCTTATCTCAGCTAATGATAAATCACGTGATAATTGAAGATATTCAGATTCGGAAGATATAGTAGGTAATCTTAATCTAGTAGCTATTTCTCCACTATGAATAACTCCACCTTGCACCAATGATTCATCCTCACAATGAGCAACGATTGGAATATTAAGTCTCGCTGCCCTTTCCATTGCCTTTATCATGGTCGACTCATTTTGTATACCTTTACCATCATCAGAAAAAGCAATTGCACCTGCTCTTTTCATTTCTTCAAAATCTGTTAACTCTATGCCTTTTTCTTCGAACGTTATTGCCCCTATGGGTAGAACTTTTGCAAAATCAGCTTTTTTAGATATTGTATTTATATGAGTAATAAGATTCGATTTATCGATAACTGGGTTAGTATTTGGCATAGCAACAATTGTAGTAAATCCACCTTTAACAGCTGCTCTACTACCAGTTGTTATTGTTTCCTTATCTTCGTATCCCGGCTCTCTCAAATGTACATGAAGGTCAATGAGACCTGGAATAACAATTTTACCTTGCGCATCAATTATCTTATTTTGATTAGAAATTACATTTAAATCTTTAGCAATATTTTTTATAACTCCATCTTCAACATAAATATCGCCAACGAACCATTTTTC
>CAZSSR010000054.1:0-9676 GCA_964609605.1 uncultured Bacillaceae bacterium
TTCTTCAAAGTCTCCATCATAAATAATGACTTTTATATCAAGCTCTTTGCGAATTTTGTTTAATATATCCAGACCTCTTCTTCCCCTATTACGTTTAAGAGTATCTGCCGAATCTGCAATATGCTGCAATTCTTCTAAAACAAATCCAGGTATAACAAGTTTCCCATCAATAAATCCCGTTTTGCAGATATCTGCAATTCTGCCATCAATAATCACACTAGTATCAAGAATCTTATTTTCATATTTTGGAGATAGCTCTTTTTTTATACTCTTTTCCTTATTGAATTTGTTGAAAGATAATAATGAAACTAATTCATCACGCTTTTTATAACCAATTATAAATCCAAAATATCCAAATAAAATCGCAAAAATAATTGGAACAAAAGATTTAACAACTGGAATATTATCAATTGAAGTAGATAATAATGTTGCAACAACTAACCCTAATATTAAACCGATTATACCAAACATAAAATCTACTACAGGCATTTTTAGAAAAAATTCCTCAATAAATTTTAATAACTTAATTATTGGATCTAAAAATATAAACATTAATAAAAAAAGTATAAGTGCGCCTAATCCTATTCCTATAATACGTACTACTAAATCGCTAAAATTAATATTTAAACCAAATTGTTTTACCAAACTAGGAATATAAAAGAACCCTAATGTTCCACCAAGTAAAATAAAAAATATTTGAAATGCTCTTTTAATCATCTTTTCACCTCCTCTTTCGTTATAAGCATTTCTTCAGAAATAAAATACTATTAGTAAATTTTAAGAAAAAAAACGTCAAATCGACGCATTCTTCTCTGGGATAATGTTGTCTAGCAATTTAAATGCCTCTTCTTGGTTTAAATCTTTTGCTAATGCCAATTCGCTTATAAAAATCTGTTTTGCATTATCAAGCATTTTTCTTTCACCAGTAGATAATCCTTTTTCATAATTTCTTAACATAAGATTTCTTACAACATCAGCTAGTTTATATATATCTCCAGTTTTCATTTTCTCTAAATTAGCACGATATCTATGATTCCAATTAGCTGACATATCTGTTTCGTTGTTCTGCAAAACTTCGATTACTTCATTTATCGTCTTCTCACAAACAACGTCCCTTAATCCTATTTCATCAACATTATTCATTGGTATCATTACCTTCATGTCTCCAATAGGTATTCTCATTATATAATACTTATTTAATTCGCCTAAAAATTCTTTTTCTTCTATTGATTCAATTATTCCCGCTCCATGCATTGGATACACCACTTTGTCACCTACATTGAACAAATATGTCACCCCCAATCTACAAACTCTTTTCCATAATATCACATTTACTAAACTTTGTCAAATATAAAACTCAATATTAGCATACAAAAATACACGTTGTCAATATATTGTTTTTGAAATTAAGGTATATTTTTTTAGTAGGTTATTTTATTTTGTTATTTACAAAATTCTATTTGTATAATTATTTAAGCTTATAAATCTTCACTCTCATTTGAATCTGTATTTTCCTTATTTGAATTATTTGCCTTATATCTTCTAAATCTATTTATAATTCCATACAAAGCATACAATCCTAAAGGCAAAAATACTACTTTACTAAATTGATTTGGAAATAATAATGCTAAAATTACTGTCAACAAAATAATTAAAGGTGCAATCCAATAAAGCATTTTAGGTAACTCAGCCTTTTTAAAATTCGGATATTTGATCTTACTAAGCATTAAGTAAGAAAGAAAAGTAGTAATTAGAATTAAAATTATAGGATGAAATATTTCATAGTATAAAGATAACGTCGCTAAAATACCACCAGCAGCAGTAATAGGCAATCCAACAAAATAGCCTGGTATACCAGGCTTTACATTATACTGAGCTAGTCTTATTGCACCAGCGACAGGAAATAGAATTACTAACAACCAACCCAGTACACCATAATCCTGTAAAATTACTACGTACATTATTAAAGATGGTGCTAAACCAAAAGATATTAGGTCAGACAGTGAATCTAATTCTTTACCAAAATTGCTTTGAGTATTGAAAAGCCTTGCAATAGTTCCATCTGCACCATCTAAAATCATACTAATAATAACCATGATTGCAGCATACTCAAGCTCTCCTTTAAAAGTTAAAACAATAGCAATAATTCCTAATGATAGATTTCCAATCGTAAAAATACTTGGAAGTATACGATATAATATCATATAGAATACCTCCCTAAAATAGTTTCACCAGAAAATACTTTATCTCCACACTTAACAACTATTTCTATATTACTAGGAATAAATATATCTGTACCTGAACTAAATTTTATCATTCCTATCTTATCACCTCTTTTAACCGTTTGATCTAATACAGACCAATTAACAATTCTTCTTGCCATAATACCAGCTATTTGAACTACAAGGATCTTAATTCTTCCGTTATTAATACCAATATAATTTTTCTCATTAATAGCGTGGCTTTCTGGTTTGTTTGCCATAATAAATTTGCCTTTTTTATATTCAATATATTCAATCTGTCCATCGATTGGACTACGATTTATATGTACATCCAGTGGACTCATAAAGATACTAATGCAAATAGAACCACCTTTTATGAACTTATCCTCATTAATTTCATATATATTTGTTATTATTCCATCTGCAGGTGCCAAAATACTCGCTTCATCAGCAGGTATTTGTCTGTATGGATCTCGAAAAAAGTATAATACAAAGATAATTAAACCAACAGCTATTAATGATAATAAAGGATAAATAATAAACAATATAATTGCAAAAATTATTAACGCGATTAAGGTTGCTTTTCCTTCTTTATATAATGCCTTGTCTCTCATAAACTCACCTCTATAAATTCTTTATATATGACGACCTATAAATACATTTTCTTGTATTCGCTTAAGTCCTTCCTTAATAGCTTTTGCTCGCACTTCCCCAATACCCTCTACTTCATCTAATTCTTCAATAGATGCAACCATTATGTCAGATAAATAACTATACTTAATAATTAAATTCTCAATAATTGAATTTGGAAGTCTAGGTATTCTACTTAAAATTCTATATCCCCTTGGAAAAACAAATTCATCATGTAGATCTACTTTAACAGTATAACCCAAAATACGAACAAGATTATGAGTATCTAACAATTCGTCTGGGCTCATCTTTTTAAATTCCAATATTAACCGATTTATCTCTTCATCTGAATTATTCTTATTATAATCCTTATATAGATAAAAAGCTTCATTATCAATATTTGCAACTAGCTCCTTCGCTTGCATATAAACTAATCGGCCCTCAATTCCAAGCTCATTTGTAAACATTTCAATTTCTTTATAAATCCTTTTAACCATTTCAATTTTATGAATAAGAAAAGTAATATCGTTTAGTGTAACTAATTCTTCAAACTCCATAGCAGATAAATTTGTTAAGGCTTGATCTACTATAGATTTATATTTCTCCAATGTTTGAATTGCCTGATTTGCTTTTGTTAATATAACACTAATATCTTTAAGCGAATATCTATTATATCCCTGATATAACGTAATAATATTTCTTCGCTGCGAAATTGAAATCACTAAATTACCAGAATGCTTTGCAACTCGTTCAGCTGTTCTATGTCTTATCCCTGTTTCTACAGATGGTATTGAACTATCTGGAATTAATTGTGTGTTCGCATATAATATTTTTTTTAAATCATCACTTAATATAATCGAGCCGTCCATTTTTGCTAATTCATATAAATTGGCAGGATTAAAATCACAGTTGATTGAAAAACCACCATCAACTAGTTCTATTATTTGTGGACTATACCCTACTACTATTAATGCACCAGTCCTTGCCCTTAATACATTGTCTAGCCCCTCTCTAAAAGGAGTTCCTGGAGCAACTAATTTTAATACTTCCTTCATAAATTCTTCTTTCTTAACCTCTTTATTCATCCTATACCTCCAAAAGCGATGTCTATATCTTAAGAAACTAATTGAACATCTACAACAAGTTCCCAGTTAAATTTTAGTATTTATCTAATACATAATCTACTATATTTTTTCCCTTACTATATATAATACATTATTTGCTTATGATACAAAAGGTAATAATATTCACGATTCTAAACTAAAATAAAATAAAGGTCTTATTAAGACCTTTATCTTATTATATTTTATTTAAATATTATTATTTTTTTACAGCTAATGTATCATCCTTAACCTCTAGATTTAATACATCACCTTTTTTAATGGTTCCTTTTAATAATTCTTCTGATAATGTATCTTCGATATGCTTTTGTATCATTCTACGCAAAGGTCTTGCTCCATAATTACTATCGTATCCTTCTTTTACCAAAAAGCTTTTAGCTTCTTCAGTAAGTATAAATTCGATCCCTTTTTCCTTCAGCCTATCCCCTAATTCATTAACCATTAATGTTAAAATTTCTTTAATATCTTCTTGTTTTAATGAATGAAATACGATTACTTCATCCACTCTATTTAAAAACTCTGGCCTAAAAGTTTTTTTAAGTTCTTTTAACACCTGATTTTTCATATTTTTATATTCGCTATCAGGACTTTGATTTGCAAATCCTAATGTACGATCTTGTTTAATCAACTCTGCACCAACATTTGAAGTCATAATAATTATTGAATTTCTAAAATCTACCGTTCTTCCTTTACTATCGGTTAATCTACCATCCTCTAGGACTTGTAAAAGGATATTAAATACATCTGGATGGGCCTTTTCAATTTCATCCAACAATACAACTGAATATGGTTTTCTTCTCATTTTTTCTGTTAGCTGACCACCTTCTTCAAAACCAACATATCCCGGTGGAGCACCGATTAATCTTGATGTAGAGTGTTTTTCCATGTATTCTGACATATCAATCCTAATAACTGCGTTTTCATCTTCAAACATCGCCTCCGCTAATGCTCTAGCAAGCTCTGTCTTCCCTACTCCAGTTGGTCCTAAAAATATAAACGAACCGATTGGTCTTTTTGGATCTTTTAACCCAGCTCTTGCTCTTCTTATAGCTCTAGAAACAGCCTTAACCGCCTCATCTTGACCAACTACCCTTTTATGCAAAATATCTTCCATTATTATTAAACGATCTGCCTCTGCCTCAGTTAATTTTTGGACTGGTATTCCTGTCCATGCGGCAATAACATGTGCAACATCTTCAACAGCTACCTCAATATCAGCTCTTCCTTGATTTTCTTCCCATATATTTTTGGTCTTATCCAATTTTGTTCTTAACTTTTGTTCTTTATCTCTGAATGCTGCTGCCTTCTCAAATTCTTGACTTTGAACAGCAGAATCTTTTTCTTTTTTTATTTCTTCCAATTTACGCTCTAATTCTTTTAAATCTGGTGGAGTATTATAGCTACTTAACCTCACCTTTGAAGCTGCTTCATCAATTACATCAATAGCTTTGTCTGGAAGAAATCTATCCGAAATATAACGATCAGATAATTTTACAGCTTGATCAATTGCAATATCTGTTATCTTTACCCTATGATGTGCCTCATATTTATCGCGTAGTCCTTTTAAAATTTCTATTGATTCTTCTACCGTTGGTTCTTTAACCAGAATGGGTTGAAAACGTCGTTCAAGAGCAGCATCCTTTTCAATATATTTGCGAAATTCATCTAAAGTTGTTGCACCAATTGCCTGTAACTCTCCCCTTGCTAATGCAGGCTTTAAAATATTTGATGCATCTATCGCTCCTTCTGCACCACCAGCCCCTATTAAGGTATGAAGTTCATCAATAAATAAAATGATATTGCCTGCATTTCGTATTTCATCCATAACTTTTTTTAATCTTTCTTCAAATTCTCCTCGATATTTTGTCCCCGCTACTAATGTGCCCATATCAAGAGATATAACCCTTTTTTCCCTTAGGGTTTCAGGAATTTCATTACTTACTATTTTTAATGCTAACCCTTCTGCTACTGCTGTTTTCCCCACACCAGGTTCTCCTATTAAAACAGGATTATTTTTGGTTCTTCTACTTAACACTTGAATAACTCGTTCAATTTCCTTTTCCCTACCTATAACAGGATCAAGTCCTCCTTCTTTTGCAATTAAAGTTAAATCTCTTCCCAAACTATCAAGCGTTGGTGTATTGTGATTTGCATCAATTTGATTTTGTGAAACAACCTCTCCATTACCTAATAATTGCATTACTTGTTGTCTTGCTTTGTTCAAATTAACACCTAAATTGTTTAATACCCTTGCTGCAACACCTTCTCCTTCACGAATTAATCCAAGTAATATATGTTCTGTTCCAATATACGAATGTCCCAATCTTTTGGCTTCGTCTATTGATAATTCAATAACTTTTTTTGCTCTAGGAGTATAAGATATATTGATGGGTTTCTCATTTTCATGCCCAATTAAATTTTCTACTTCAGTTTGAACAACTTCTAAATTCACATTTAAAGATTGTAGTGCTTTTGCTGCAATCCCATCTCTTTCTAAAATTAACCCTAATAAAATATGTTCTGTCCCAATATTATTATGCCCTAATCTCACTGCCTCTTCTTGAGCTAAGGCTAAAACCCTTTGTGATCTTTCAGTAAATCTTCCAAACATCATAAAATTCTCCCTCCTACTATTTATTGCATAACTTTTCTCTAATAATTGTAGCTCTCAGAATATCTCTTTCTTGAATAGACAATGTTTTGTTTGCCATATATTGCAAATAACCAGGCTGTATTAATATGGTTAATTCATTAATTACTGTTGGTGATAGTTCTGTAATCATATTTAAATCAATTCCCAATCTTAAATCGGATAGTCTTGTAGTAGCTTCTTTTGAATCCATAATTTTTGCATTAGATAAGATACCTAACGATCTCCCAATTTTATCTTCAATCTTTAACCTAGATTCCTTAACCAAGCTAAGTCGCGCTTGTTTTTCCAATTCTATTATTTGATTTATTACATTATGCAGATTATCAATTATCTCTTTCTCTTTTTGTCCAAGAGTTATTTGATTCGATATTTGAAACATGTTCCCAATTGATTCACTGCCTTCACCATATGTCCCTCTGACAACTAATCCAACTTGTGTAACTGCTGGTATAATTCTGTTTATTTGTTTTGATAGTACTAATGCAGGTAGATGAACCATCACTGAAGCTCTAATTGCTGTACCAACATTTGTAGGACAGCTTGTTAAATAACCATATTTTTCATCAAATGCATAGTCCAGTTGTTTCTCAAGAGCATCGTCGATTTTATTCGCTAATGCTTCAGCTTTATAAATTTGTAATCCTGGAAATATACATTGTATCCTTACATGATCTTCTTCACCGAGCATTATACTTATTGATTCGTTATTACTTACTATAACAGCCCCGTCTTTTGCTTCGTGAGCTAAATTCAAACTAATTAAATGTTTTTCTACTAAAGCTTTTTTTTGAAATTCATTAATATCTTTCATTAAAAATAAATTCATGTTACTAAATTCTTTTATACCTTCACTTTTTATAATTTCACTTACGTCATTAATAAGTTGATCAATTTGAGTTTCTGTAATTAATAAAGGAAACAGGTAATTCTTTAAATTCCTTGCTAATCTGACTCGACTACTAATCACAATCTCATTTTCTGGGGATACACTTTCCATCCAAATGCTAATAGGTTTTTCCAATAATTTATCAATTAACATTATTATCATCCCCATCTTTAGGAATTTTCTCTTCTATTTCTTTAATCTTATCTCTTATTACCGCTGCCTCTTCAAATTCTTCTGAATAAATTTTTAGTTTTAAATCCTCTTTTAATTTATTAATCTCATTTCCAAACTGATTATCACTTCTTAATCGATTAGGAACTTTACCATTATGCCTACTATTTCCATGAACACGTCTAAATATTGGATCAAGCTTATTAGCAAAATATTTATAGCAATCGCTACAACCAAACTTACCATTATTTTTAAATTCAGAAAAAGTTAATCCACATGTCAAACATTTTTCTGAATTGATGTCTGTATATAAAGGCTTTCCCCCCATTTGATCAAGGCTTAACAAACCAGATAATAGATGATTAAAAGAAAAGTCGTTATAATCAAAATCTAAATAACTATTATCTTTATTTACACAATTTTCACATAAATGAAATTCACTCTTCTGACCATTAATAATTTTAGTAAAATGAAGAGTAGCAATTCTTTCACCACAAATTTCACAAAACATTTTATCTGCCTCATTTCAAACTTATCTAAATATTTACTCTAATTCCGAAAATATAATACTAAGAGATATTTTCATTATATTTGAACGTATAATATCTCTAGACTGTACATCTAAATTAATTGTTTCTCTAGATATGATAGCCTTAATTAATTTATACTCTCTCTCTGTAACAAATTCTGCTTCTAATAACCTACCCAAAACACTAATAGCTGTATTTTGTGTTGTTTCATCACCTATAATATTATTTAACAGTTGATACAAGGCTTCATTAGAATTAATTTGAATCTTTTTAATTCTTATATATCCGCCTCCACCTCTTTTGCTTTCTATTAAAAATCCCTTATCAATATTAAATCTTGTGCTTATAACATAATTTATCTGAGAGGGAACACATTGAAATTTTTCTGCAAGAAAGTTTCTTTGTACTTCAACTTCACCATTATCACTACGTACAATCATGCTTTTAAGAAATTCCTCAATTAAATCTGAAATTGTTTTCATCCTTACCCCCACATTACTGACCTTGACTAACATTGACCTTTAATTATATTATATCTAATCTCATTTTTTTTTCAATATTAATCAATAAGCAAAATGCAACTATATAAAAAATACAAAGTATTTTACTCTGTATTTTTTCCAAACCTAACTTCTTTTACTCCGTTTAATAGTTTAATATCATCTATTATTGAATATACTCCTAAATTCTTCGGAATTTTCAATAAACAATTTATCACAACTGTATTTGCAACACCTTTTTCTTCACCTTCATTAGATATACTTATTTTAATAACATTAACTTCTCTATCACCTAATTTTGTAGCAATCTCCCCTAATTTTCCAGGGATATTATCAACTATAATTTTTAACCTTACTAAATTCTTTCTTTTTGCTATTAATGGATCTACTTTAGACAATATTGTTAAACTAATAAAAACAATGGCTGTAGTTAAGATAGCTCCATAATAAAACCCCGCTCCTATAGATAAACCAATTGCAGCTACAACCCATAATGAAGCTGCTGTGGTTAACCCAGTTACAGTAAATCTATGTCTTAAAATGGTCCCCGCTCCTAAAAAACCAATTCCCGTTACTACTTGAGCTGCAATTCTTGAAGGATCAAAGTTTATATTTTCATAATTTATAAAATCAGTAAATCCATAAATCGATATTAGCATTAATAATGTTGAACCAACACTAACTAGTATGTGTGTTCTAAATCCGGCAAAATGATTGCTTTGTTCTCTTTCATAGCCAATTAAACCACCGAGAATGGCCGCTAATAAAAGTCTAATAGAAATATCTAAATAACTTATCACAAATACATCACTCATGATTCTCACCCTTTATTTAATCAATCACTAATAAAAATCTCGTTTAATTGTTTAAACTCATTAATAATTATGTTTGAATTATTTAATTCATCTAGTGAAGAAAACCCAAAATCACAACCAATGACAAATAGATTATTGTTTATTCCTG
>CAZSSR010000055.1:0-7068 GCA_964609605.1 uncultured Bacillaceae bacterium
ATTTCTTCGTTTATTTGCTTTTAAATTAGAATTGTATTTTTGAGTCAATCTTACATCACTTCCCTTTCACTAGGTTGGTTTGTAAAGAAGCAAGCAAATATAACCAGACGGTTATATTTGCTTGAATATTATTCAATTAACTCTAGTGACAAATTATTTAATAGGGATTCCACCTTTTTCTTCAACAATCTTCTGACTATCTGGGCTTAAAACAAAGTCAATATATTTTCTAGAAGCTTCGGTCATATTCTTGTTATGATAAATCATGATAAATGGTCTTGATAAGCTATAAGATTCATTCAATACATTTTTTACAGTAGCTTCTACACCGTTAATCAATACTGGTTTTACAGTTTCATCAATATATGTAAAAGATACATAACCAATAGAGTTTGGGTTTTGAGCAACAGTTGTTTGGACACCGCCATTACCCTCAACTACTGTAGCGTTTTGAGTTAACTCATCTTCAAATCCTACGATTTCTTCAAATGCACCTCTAGTTCCTGAACCTTCTTCTCTTGATACTACTACTATTTCGCCTGCTTCTGCGCCAACATCTTCCCAGTTAGTTATCTCTCCCTTGAAAATCTGTTGAATTTGTTCTATAGTCAGACCTTCTAATTTATTGCTTGGGTGAGTTACAACTGCAACTCCATCATAAGCTATAACTACTTCAGTTAATCCCCATGCAATCTCCTTTTCCTTTAAGTTGCGTGAAGCTACACCTATTTGCGTTACGCCATCATTAGCATTCGTAACACCATTTGAGGAACCAATACCTTCATAAGTTACAGTTACTTTTGGATTGAGTGCCATAAATTCTTCTGCTGTTGCAATACCGATTTTTTCAACTGATGTTGAACCAGATAATGTAACTGTACCAGACAATTCTTCAGTTTCTTTTACACTATTGTCTTCTACATTCAGTTGACCTTCATTATTACTTTCAATACTACAAGCTGCTAAAGTAAATAAAAGAGTAAAGGTAATAAATAAAGTCGCAATTTTTTTCATATAGACTTACCTCCGTTTTTTTTTCGAGTTTTACATATTGAATAATATATATATCAAATTAAAAGACGATTAATTTAATGTTAAGTTTTTGTTAACTATGTATTTTCATTTTGCTACTATGTATCAAGCTATTCTAAATATTTATTAATTTTGCAAGCCTACAATATATTAGAACATCTGTTCTTGTGTTTTAAAATATATTTATGTTATAATTTAATTCAGTATATAGCACGTCTATTTTTTACGAGGGGAAATAACAATGGAACAGGCTTTTCAACTACAATCGGAATATAAACCTCAAGGGGATCAACCGAAAGCTATTGAGATGTTAGTTAATGGGATACAAAAAAATAAAAAGCATCAAGTTTTATTAGGAGCAACTGGAACTGGGAAAACCTTTACAGTTGCTAATGTTATTGCCCAAATAAATAGGCCAACTTTAGTTATTGCTCATAATAAAACTTTAGCAGCCC
Source organism: uncultured Bacillaceae bacterium (assembly GCA_964609605.1). GTDB lineage: Bacteria > Bacillota > Bacilli > Tepidibacillales > Tepidibacillaceae > CAZSSR01. The sequence goes on from CAZSSR010000055.1 coordinate 1,488, forward strand.
AGTTAACAAGTGAGTTTAAAGCTTTTTTCCCTAATAACTCAGTTGAGTATTTTGTAAGCTATTATGATTTTTATCAACCAGAAGCCTATCTGCCTCATACTGATACATTTATCGAAAAGGATGCACAAATTAACGATGAGATAGATAAACTACGTCACTCTGCTACAAGTGCAATAATTGAGAGAAAAGATGTTATTATAGTATCAAGTGTATCAAGTATTTATGGGTTAGGCTCTCCCGATGAGTATAGAGAACATGTTCTTTCTTTAAGGGTTGGAATGGAGAAAGAGAGAAATGGAATTCTTCGTAAACTAGTTGATATTCAATATCAAAGAAATGATTTTAACTTTGTTCGAGGGACCTTCCGAGTTAATGGTGATGTCGTAGAAATTTTTCCTGCTTCTAGAAGTGAGCAGGCAGTCAGGATTGAGTTTTTTGGAGATGAAATTGAACGTATTCGAGAGATAGATGTTTTAACAGGTGAGGTTATTGGTGAGAGAAATCACATTGCAATTTTTCCAGCTTCCCACTTTGTTACCAATCAAGAAAATATGAAGAGAGCAATAAAAGATATTGAACGAGAACTAGAAGAAAGATTAGGCGAATTTGAAAGTAATGGAAAACTTTTAGAGGCGCAACGGTTAGAACAAAGAACTAGATATGATATTGAGATGATGAATGAGATCGGGTTTTGTTCAGGAATTGAAAATTATTCTCGACATATTGAAAATAGGCCTGCAGGTTCTAAGCCAAGTACATTAATTGATTATTTTCCGAAGGATTTTTTATTGTTAATAGATGAGTCACATGTAACAATTCCTCAAATAAGAGGAATGTATAATGGTGACCAAGCGAGAAAAAGTATTCTTGTGGAGCATGGGTTTCGCTTACCATCAGCAATGGATAATAGACCATTAAAATTTGATGAGTTCGAAGAACATATCAATCAAATAATCTATCTATCTGCTACACCAGGGCCATACGAATTAGAGCTTGCTCCGAAGGTTATAGAGCAGATTATTCGTCCAACAGGGTTGATTGATCCGGAAATTGAGGTCAGACCAATTAAGGGACAAATCGATGATCTTATTGGCGAAATAAATGAGCGAGTAAAAAATAATGAAAGAGTTTTAGTTACCACACTTACAAAAAAAATGTCGGAGGATTTAACTGATTATTTAAGAGAGGTTGGAATAAAGGTTAAGTATCTCCATTCAGATATAAAAACACTAGAAAGAATTCAAATAATACGCGAGCTTCGCTTAGGAGAATTTGATGTTATTGTTGGAATTAATTTACTTAGAGAGGGGTTAGATCTTCCGGAGGTTTCTTTAATCGCTATTCTTGATGCTGATAAGGAAGGATTCTTAAGATCAGAAAGATCCTTAATACAGACAATTGGTAGGGCAGCTAGAAATGTTAATGGTAAAGCAATAATGTATGCAAATAAAATAACAAAGTCGATGAAGATTGCAATTGATGAGACAAGTAGACGTCGTAAAATTCAAATCGAATATAATAAAACGCATGGCATAGAGCCAAAAACAATTGATAAAAAAATTAGTGCAGTAATTGAGGCTGTTAAGGTTGCTGAGGATAAAGCAGGCTATAATTTTAGTAAAGGCAATAAATTAAGTAAAAAGGACCGCATCAGCATAATTGAGAATTTGGAAAAAGAGATGAGAAAGGCTTCAAGTGAACTTGATTTCGAAAAAGCTGCTGAGCTACGGGACATAATGCTAGAGTTAAGCACAAAAGGAGAATAATTATGCCGCAAGATAAGATAGTAGTAAAAGGTGCAAGAGTGCACAATTTGAAGAATATAAATGTTTCTATTCCGCGTGATAAATTTGTTGTTTTAACTGGATTGAGTGGGTCTGGAAAATCTTCATTAGCTTTTGATACAATATATGCTGAGGGGCAAAGGCGTTATGTCGAATCCTTATCTGCATATGCTAGACAATTTCTGGGTCAAATGGAGAAACCTGATGTAGATTCAATAGATGGACTATCTCCTGCAATTTCAATAGATCAAAAAACGACGAGTAGAAATCCTAGATCAACAGTAGGAACAATAACTGAAATCTATGATTATTTGCGTTTATTATATGCAAGAGTGGGTAAGCCTCATTGTCCAATCCATGGTAATGAAATAATCTCACAGACGATTGAACAGATGGTGGATAGAATAAAAGTGTATCCTGAAAGAACAAAAATTCAAATTTTGGCGCCTGTTACTGAGGGAAGAAAGGGCGAACATACAAAAATGTTAGAGGATATTAAAAAAAAGGGATTCGTTAGGGTTAGAATTGATGGGGACATCATTGACATAAGTGATGATATAATATTAGAGAAAAACAAAAAGCACACGATAGAAATAGTAGTTGATCGAATAGTTATAAAGCCCGACATTGAAACACGTTTAGCAGATTCTCTAGAAACAGCTTTAAAAATGACTGACGGTAAAGTTAGGGTTGATATTAATAATGAGGAAGAATTATTGTTTAGTCAAAAGCTTGCGTGCCCAGTCTGCGGATTTAGCATGGATGATCTTTCACCAAGAATGTTTTCCTTTAATAGTCCATATGGAGCATGTCCTTCCTGTGATGGATTAGGAAGTAAAATGGAGATCGATATAGAGCTTATTATTCCAGATGAAACAAAGTCTTTAAAGGATGGGGCGATAGAACCTTGGGCTGGTGTCACATCGAACTATTACCCGCAGCTATTAAAAGCTATTTGTAACCATCTGGGAATTGATTTTAATGTTCCAATCAATAAAATAAGCAAAGAGGAATTAGCAATAATTCTTTATGGAGCAAAAGATGAAAGAATTCACTTTCGTTTTAAAAATGAATTTGGCTCTACAAGGGAAGCAAAGGTGCTATTTGAAGGTGTTATTCCCAATCTTGAGAGAAGGTACAAGGATACCTCTTCAGATTATATAAGGGATCATATCGAAAATTATATGAGTAAAAAGGAATGTCCTACATGTAATGGAACACGACTAAAGAAAGAAATCACTTCCGTTAAGGTTGGGGGATATAATATTTCTCATATTACTGAATTATCTATAAATGATGCTGTAGATTTTTTTAATAAATTAGAATTAAATAAAAAAGATAGTGTAATTGCAAATTTGGTTTTAAAGGAAATAAAAGATAGATTAGGTTTTTTAAAAAATGTAGGATTAGATTATTTAACCTTAAGTAGAGCTTCTGGTTCATTATCTGGTGGCGAAGCCCAACGTATCAGATTGGCAACACAGATAGGTTCTAGCTTAATGGGGGTTCTTTATATTTTAGATGAGCCAAGCATAGGTCTTCATCAAAGGGATAATAATCGTTTATTGAAGACATTAAGGCATATGAGAGATTTAGGAAATACTTTAATAATAGTTGAGCATGACGAGGATACAATATTGGCTGCAGATTACGTTATTGATATTGGGCCAGGTGCAGGGATTCATGGTGGAGAGGTGATAGCAAAAGGAACGCCAGATGATATTATGAATAATGAGAAATCTTTAACAGGTCAATATTTAAGCGGCAAAAAATTTGTTCCAATGCCTCTTGTAAGAAGAAAGACAAACAATAATTGGATAAAAATAAAAGGGGCTGAGGAGAACAACTTAAAAAGTATTGATGTTGATATTCCCTTAGGAGTTTTTACAAGTATTACAGGTGTTTCAGGTTCAGGTAAAAGCACACTTATTAATGAAATTTTATATAAATCCTTAGCAAAAGAATTGCATCGTTCTAAGAAGAAACCAGGAAAGTATAAAGAGATAAAAGGTATTGAACATTTAGATAGAGTTGTAGAGATTGATCAATCACCTATAGGACGCACACCTAGGTCTAACCCTGCAACATATACAGGTGTATTTGATGATATACGTGATCTTTTTTCTGAAACTAATGAGGCTAAGGTTAGGGGATACAAAAAGGGACGCTTCAGCTTTAATGTAAAAGGAGGTCGATGTGAGGCCTGTCGTGGTGATGGAATAATAAAAATAGAGATGCACTTTCTACCTGATGTCTATGTGTTATGTGAGGTTTGTAAAGGGAAAAGATATAATCGCGAGACACTAGAGATAAAATATAAGGGAAAAAACATTTCAGATATTTTAGATACAACGGTAGAGGATGCATTAAAGTTCTTTAAAAACATACCGCGTATTAATAGAAAGTTACAAACAATTTATGATGTTGGATTAGGTTATATGAAGTTAGGACAACCTGCCACGACATTATCTGGCGGGGAAGCACAAAGGGTTAAGTTAGCGTCAGAGCTATATAAAAGAAGTAAAGGCAGAACTTTATATATTCTTGATGAGCCAACAACGGGCTTGCATATTGATGATGTGGCAAGACTGTTAATAGTTTTGCAAAAGCTTGTTGATAATGGTGACTCGGTTCTTGTTATAGAGCATAATTTAGACGTAATTAAAACATCTGATTATATTATTGATTTAGGACCAGAGGGAGGCGATGGTGGCGGTACTGTTATAACAAAAGGCACACCAGAGCAAATAATAGAAGTCGATCAATCCTATACAGGTCAATACTTAAAACCAATAATATTAAAAAGTAGAGAAAAAATGAATGTGGAGAATAAATAATATTGTGATAGTAAATAAAAAAGGGAAGTGAATAAATATTATGAAGAAGTTAAGAAAATCTCAGGATCAAAAGATGATAGCTGGTGTGTTAGGTGGAGTTTCGGAATATTTTGATATCGATCCTACAATAGTTCGATTATTATATGTTTTATTAACAGTATTAACTTGGATAATTCCATTTTTAGTTATATATATATTAGCTATTTTTATAATACCATCAGAATAATTAAGAAAGTAGGGTAATAAAATGAAGTGGATATTAAAAATATTTTTAAATGGTATAGCTTTAATTTTAGTTGCGCAGTTAATATCTGGAATTGAAATAAATGGATTTACAGCAGCTTTATTTGCTGCAATTATTTTAGGTTTAGTAAATACATTTATCCGACCGATTCTTTTATTGTTGACACTACCATTAACATTTTTTACATTAGGATTTTTTGTATTAATAATTAATGCCTTAACATTCGCTCTAACGGCAACAATTGTAGGTGGATTTTATGTAAGTGGTTTTTGGGCCGCATTTTTTGGTGCGTTATTAACAAGTATATTTGGTTTAATTATAAATGGATTAATTAAGAATGAATGATATTATTAATTTATTCAAATGAATGATTAAACACTCATCATAAAGGTGTGTGTTTTTTTTCTATTTATAATCTGATATGGTAAAATTAAAATTATGAAAAATAAAATGACAGAAAAAGAGTTGAAGATATGAAGTATAAATTTGTAGCAATTGATCTTGATGATACTCTATTAGCAGATGATTTTTCAATATCTGGTCAAACAATTGACGCTATTCAACAAGCTGTAACGGCTGGGGTTTTTGTAACTATAGCAACAGGTAGAATGTATAAATCTGCTGTTAGATATGCGAATCAGCTTAATTTAAATGTTCCGATTATTACATATCAAGGTGCTTATATAAAGAACGTTTTTGATGGAAAAGAGTTATAT
>CAZSSR010000055.1:7078-9648 GCA_964609605.1 uncultured Bacillaceae bacterium
ATACAATTGATATATTAAAGAGATTAAAGGAATTGAATAAAGCCGTACAAATTTATATTGACGATGAATTATATGCTTATACAGGTAATCCGTATATTGAAAATTATAGTAAAATTACGCTGGTAAATTATCATTTAGTTGATAATCTATCAGAGTTAATTGATGAAAATAAATTGCCATATAAAATTGTCGTTATCGACGAGCCAGAGAATGTATTACATATGTTAAAAGGATTTAAAAAAATTTATAGAGATAAATTAAATGTTAATACATCAAAACCGAATTTTTTAGAGTTTTCAAATATTGAAGCAACCAAGGGACAAGCTATAAACTTTTTGGCAGACAAAAATAATATTTCTATGAAAGAAGTAATAGCGATAGGCGATAGTTATAATGATTTAGATATGATTAAGATGGCAGGGTTAGGAGTAGCAATGGAAAACGCCCATCCAAAAATTAAAGAGGTAGCTAACTATGTCACAAAAACAAATAATGAAAATGGTGTTTGGGAAGTATTCCGTAAATTTATTTTATAAACAACAATTTCTAATTGAGAATATAATATTAGTAAAAGAGGAGATAGACTAGTGGGAGATGATGTAGTAGAATTAAAAAAGTCCTTGGATAACATATATTTCATAATATAAATATTATTAATGATAAAGAACAAGGGGGAGTTAAATTATGACTATTGCTGTGATTGATCCAATAGCTTTTCAAATTGGAAGTATACCGATTTATTGGTATGGAATAATTTTGGGATTAGCAACTGTAATTGCTGCTATGCTTGCTTTTTATGAATGTAAGAGAATAGGATATAATTCTGATATATTATTAGATGTATTAATTTTTGCTATACCCGCTGCAATATTGGGTGCTAGAATATATTATGTACTTTTTAATTTAGATTATTATTTGGCAAATCCCGTTGAAATATTAGCTACTCGGAATGGTGGATTAGCTATTCACGGAGTTTTAATAGGTAGTTTTCTAACAGCCATTATTTTTGCAAAAATTAAGAAAGTCTCTTTTATTCAACTAGCGGATATCGCAGCGCCGAGTATTCTGTTGGGGCAGGCTATAGGAAGATGGGGGAATTTTATAAATCAAGAGGCACATGGTGGACCTGTAAGTTTGAATTATTTAGAGAATCTTCATTTGCCACAATTTATTATTAATCAAATGTATATAGATGGCGTATATTACCATCCTACATTTTTATATGAGTCAACGTGGAGCGTAATCGGAGTTGCTTTTCTTTTATTGTTAAGATTAAGGAACCCAATTAGAGGTGTAGTTTTTTCAAGTTATTTGATTTGGTATTCAATTGGAAGATTTTTCATTGAAGGATTAAGGACTGACAGTTTAGCGTTTGATGGGCCGAATTGGTTAGCATCATTTATGGAAATATTATGGTCTCCAATGCAGTTATTTTTTGAGCCAGGTGCTATGGCAGACGGTAATGTGAGAACGGCACAATTTATTAGTATCTTGACAATTATTGGTTTGTTAATATATATCTATTATATTAAAGCAATAAAACGGGTTACTGTAAGGTATAATGAATTGAATTAATTACTAGGGAGAATTATATGAGATATAAAACATTATTATTTGATTTGGATGGAACAATTATTAATACAAACGAGTTGATAATTAACTCTTTCTTATTTACCTTGGACAAATATTTTCCCAAAAAATATAATAGGGAAATGTTATTACCTCATTTAGGGAAAACCCTATATGAACAGATGGAGTTATTTGGAGGAAAGGGATTAGCAAAAGAACTAGTAGAAGTTTATCGAGAACATAATCTAAGAACACATGACGATATGGTTACGGAATTTCCTTTTGTTAAAGATGTTTTATATGACTTATATTCTCAAGGTTATAAGTTAGGAATTGTTACAACAAAAGTTAAGTCTACAGCTTTAATGGGGCTAAGATTATTTGAACTTGATAAATTGATGAGTATTGTTATAGGCTATGAAGATACAAAAAAGCATAAGCCAGATCCCGCTCCAATTTATTATGCATTAGAATGTTTAAAGGCTGATCCAAAAACAACATTAATGGTAGGGGATTCTCAATATGATATTGAGGCAGCAAATGATGCAGGAATTACGTCAATTGGTGTAGGTTGGAGTCTTAAGGGAAAAGAATTCATTAATCAATTCAATCCAGATTATATGATTGATGATATACGTGAGTTAATTTCTATTGTTAGGGGAAATTAGAAATATGAGAAATGTTACTCGTTATGATGTTGACGAAGGTAGTAATTCACTTTGGCAAGTATATAAAACAGTTAGCTTTTGGAAAGTAATGAAGAGTTTTACGATAATCTCGATTGCTCGTATTACGCCATGGTTATCGATAAAAAATTGGCTTTACCGGACATTTCTAAAGATGGAGATAGGTAAACAGACGGCTGTTGGTTTAATGGTAATGATGGATACAATGTTTCCTGAAAGAATTCATATAGGTGATAATACAATAATCGGATATGATTCAACAATATTAGCCCATGAATATTTGATAAATGAGTATCGCTTAGGCGATGTATATAT
>CAZSSR010000056.1:0-9131 GCA_964609605.1 uncultured Bacillaceae bacterium
GCTAATAAATTCATAATATAATATATTTACCTCAAGAAGAATAATTTTCAAATGAAATGAGAGGAGTACTATTATGGAAAATATTAAAGAAATAATTAGTGGTCAAAGGGAATATTTCAATTCCGGAAAAACAAAGGATGTATTATCTCGAATTAATAACTTAAGGAAATTAAAGGAAACTATTAAGGAAAATGAAAAGTTAATTGCTGAGGCATTAAAAAAAGATTTAAATAAATCTGAATTAGAATCTTATTTATCAGAAATAGGCTTTGTATATGAAGAAATTAATCAAGCTACAAAGAATTTAAATAGCTGGGTTAGCCCTAAGAGTATTAGAACGCCACTTACACATTTTGGTTCAAATAGTCATGTATATTATGAACCTTTTGGTATAGCTTTAATTATTTCTCCATGGAATTATCCATTTCAGTTAGCTATTGCTCCATTGATAAGTGCTATCGCTGCTGGTAATTGCTCAATTATTAAACCATCAGAAATATCACCAAATGTATCAAAAATTGTAAAAAAAGTTATTGAAGAAACATTTTCTAGTAACTTTGTTGCTGTAATAGAGGGTGATGCCGAAACTAGCACTGCTTTGTTAAATGAAAAGTTTGATTATATTTTTTTCACAGGCAGCACTAATGTTGGTAGGATTGTTATGGAAAAAGCAGCTAAGTATCTTACGCCTATCACATTAGAATTAGGCGGTAAGAGTCCTTGCATTATTCATCACGATGCGAACTTAAAACTTTCTGCAAAAAGAGTTATCTGGGGAAAGCTGTTAAACGCAGGACAATCGTGTATAGCTCCGGATTATTTATATGTTCACGAGAATATAAAAGATCAATTTATAATTTATCTTAAGCAATATATTGAAGAGTTATATGGAAAGAATATCTTAGATAATGAAGATTATCCAAAGATTATTAATAAAGGACATTTTGAACGACTTAAAAATTTTCTTTCAGATGGACAGATCATATCTGGCGGGAATTTTGATGAAAAGAAATTAAAAATTGAACCAACTATAATTGACAAGATTGATTGGAGCTTACCAGTAATGCAAGGAGAAATATTTGGCCCAATCTTGCCAATCATTGAGTATTCAGACATAACAGAGGTTATCAAGACCATAAAAGATCAACCAAAACCTTTAGCTTTATATCTATTTTCAAGTGATAAGGATTTGCAAAATAATATAATAATGAACATTTCTTTTGGTGGCGGATGTATTAATGATACAATTTATCATATTGCAAATCCCCATCTTCCTTTTGGAGGGGTTGGCAATAGTGGAATGGGTTACTATCATGGGAAACACGGTTTTTATACGTTTTCTCATAGAAAAAGTGTAGTAAAGCAGACTACACTATTTGATCTTCCTATAAGATATCCAAACACAAAAAATGCTTTAAGTTTGGTTAAATTGTTTTTCAAGTAAGATGGCTTCAGTTTTTTCCTGACTTTTTTGGAGGTACCTTAAATACATTGCTGATAGTGGTACTTGAACAATATAAGCTACGGCTATCAGTAATACAGAATCACTAAATAGAACAATTGCAATTCCAAGCGCAATTGTTAAATCTCTTGCAGCAGTGGAATAAACAAGAGCAACAGCATCACCATAGGATAAAAATTTCTTGCCAATAAAATGACTGATTAATAAAATGGTTATATAATATAGTGCCATAACAAAGATACCGATAATTGCTTCATCAAGATTAGTAATAATGTTTTTGCTCTTTAAAGCAATTGCAAAAAATACCAACAAGACAACACCAGTGGAACTAAAACCAGATAAATTTGGTTTTATTTTCTTGTTAAAAATTTCTTGTCCCCATTTTTTTAGAATAAATCGACGTGTCAAATCACCTAAAACCATTGGGATAACAACAATCTTAACTAATTCTTTAACAATTTCTAGTGTATCTACAGCTACGGAGGAACCCAAGATTAAATTCATATATATTGGTAATAGCAGAATTGATAACAATAAATTAAAAGATACCATAATTAATGCGGTCATAATATTACCTTTTGCCAAACCAGTCCATGCAACTGTCATTCCACTAGTCGGCAATATCGATATAAGATAAATTCCAATAGCCATTTCAATACTGCCGTTAAAAAAAGTGTTAGCTAAAACTATTGCTATTAATGGAGATATTGTATAATTAATCAACAAGCTAAAAGCTATTGGTTTAAAATTTTTAAAACCCGATCCCAAATTTAATATATTTAAGTTAATCATCATCGGATATATCATAAAAAATAATACCGGATAGATAAACAATTTGAAACTATCTGTTGGTAGATACATTCCATAGATTAATCCTAAGATAATACTTGCTAATATTAAATAAATTAAATTGTTTGTTATAAATTTAAAGAAGGTTGTCATAAGTCGTCACTCCTGTTTCGATTAGAATAATTATTAATAGTAAACTTTATAAATATAACTGTAAATGAACAAAGTGTTGAATTGGAGAATGAGTATGAAGCTTATATTTGCAACAACAAACATTGAAAAATTTAATGAAGCTAAATTAGCATTAGCTCCCTATGGCTATGAGGTAGAACACGAATCCTTTGATTTTAATGAGCCAATTAATGGGGAGATGGAGAATATCGCCAAAATTAAGCTTATGCAGGTAAAGAATAAACTAGGATTAGATGCACCCGTTTTTGTTGATGATTCTGGTATTTATTTTGAAGCCTATAATAATTTTCCGGGTATTTTAACAAAAAGGATTTTTAGGATGATTGGCTATAGGGGAATAAAAAAATTATTAGAGAATGAAAACAGAAAAGCACATTTTCACGGTGTTATAGCTTTTATTTGGAATAATGAAGTGAAGATTTTTCATGGTAGGACTTATGGTTCTATCATAAAAGATATACCGGATAATTTGCCAGATAATTTGAAATTTCCGTTTGATCCCATTTTTATACCTAAAGGAAGTACTAGAACGTTTGGTCAAATGGATATAAAAGAGAAGCTTAACTATTCATATCGAAGGGAAGCTTTGGATGGATTAGGGCTTTGGTTAAATGAAAATATCAAGATATCAACTGATTAAATATACTGGGGGTTAATAATGTCATCTTTTAAATTTATTCATACGGCAGATTTACATTTAGATAGTCCATTTAGAGGATTAACTCATATTCCAGAACATATATATAAGAGTATACAGATTTCGACATTTTCCGCCTTTGATAAGATTATTGATTATTGTATTGAATATAATGTCGATTTCTTATTAATTTCTGGCGATATTTTTGATACAGACGAAAGAAGTATCAAAGCCGAAATCTATTTTTCAAAGGGTTTAGAGCGATTAAATCAACAGGGGATAAATGTTTATATCATTCATGGTAATCATGATCCAGTTAATAAAATTAAATCAAAATTTAATTGGCCAGAGAATGTCTATTCATTTTCTGCTAAGAAAGTAGAAAACTTTTCTTTTTATAAAGAAAATGAAGAAGTAGCGAGGATATATGGTAGGAGTTATCCTACAAAAGCTTTTTTAGAAAATATTGTTCCGGATTATCTCGTTAAAAAAGCTGACAATGTTTTTAATATTGGATTACTCCATACCAATGTGGATGGAAATAAGGAACATGGTTCATATGCACCAACGACTTTATCCGAGCTTAAAAATACAGATATCGATTATTGGGCATTGGGACATATACATAAAGCGGGGATTTTGTTAGATAAGGCACCAATGATTGTTTATTCAGGGACACCTCAAGGTGGAAACATTAAAGAAACGGGAGATAAAAGTTGTTTATTAGTAGAGGTTGAAAAATCAAATATTAAAAAAACAAAGTGGCTTAACACATCACGTATTATCTGGGAACAGCTGGATATTGATATTTCTGGGGTTGAGACCACTGACCAAGTAATCAAATTAATTGAAGAAGAAATAGATGTGGTGTTTTCAAAAACAGAATTACCAATGATAATTAGAATAAAATTAGTTGGCAGAACCGATTACGATATACATAAGGGGAATAAAGTTCAAGATATTTTTGAAAGTCTAAATGAACAATATTCTGATCAAAACAAATGGTTATTAATTGAATCAATTAAAGTTAAGACCAAACCTACTATTTCAATTGAAGGTATGTTAGAGCAAGATTCATTTATCGCTGATTTCTTTAAACAATTTGAGCTTGCTAAAGCGACAGATTTCGACAATTCTAACTATCTTGAGATTGGCAAAGACTTATTTAATAATAGCAGTATTAAGAAGCACCTTCCGCCTTTAACTGGAGATGATTTAACGGATATCTATGAGCAAATTAAGAATATTGCTTATGAGTATTTATTAGAGGAGGAAGAGTCATGATAATTAACTCCTTAAATATTTATGGATTTGGTAAGCTGTCAGATTTAACAATCGAATTACAAAGCGGCATCAATATAATTGAAGGAAAAAACGAAGCTGGTAAAAGTACAATTATGGCCTTTATCCGGGCTATTTTGTTTGGATTCGAAAACAAGAAAAAATTACATGAAAGATATGAACCAATCCATGGTGGCAAATTTGGTGGGGCAATTTTTCTTTCTGACAATGACAATGACGGAGGAATATACCAGATTGAAAGGGTTTACCATAAAAAGGCTTCAGGTGATGTAAGTATAACTAAGCCAAATGGGGATGTTGTTGGAGAAGAATATTTATCTACCTTATTAGGGAAGATTAATGATAATATTTTCAAACAAATATTCTGTTTTGGGTTATCGGAGCTACAACAAATTAACCTGTTAAAGGATGACCAGATAAATGATTTTATTTATCATGCTGGGACAGGCTCAGTAAATCAAATATTAAGAATGAAAAAAGAATTGAATCAAAAAAAAGCAAATTTATTCCTTGCCAGTGGAACAGTTCCTTCGATAAATGTATTAATATCAAAGCTAAATGAGATTACTGTCTCAATTAACAAATTAAAAGAAAAAAATAGTAATTATAATATCTATCTTGAGCAAATAAAAGAATTGGAACAAGAAATAAAAAATTATGAAGAAAAGTCTGAAATCATTAAGAATGAACTAAATAGACTTAAGATTCTTGAGCGTACATATGAACCTTATATCCAAAAGAAGCGGGCCGAAATTGCTCTAAGTGAATATCCAACCGATTTTGATTTTCCGGAAAATGGTGTAGAACGCGTTAATGGTATTTTAACTAATATTGATAAATTAAAGCTAGAATATAATCAATTAGTTGAAAGACTTGAGACAATAAATGGTGAGCTGATAGAATTGCCAGATGTAGATTTTTATCTTGATAATAAAGAGTTAATATTAAATACTAAAGATCAACTTAATACTTATTATCAACAGCTAAAGTCTGAACAATCTTTAATTAACGATTTGCAAAAAAACAGTGATAATATAGTTGAAAATTTAAGGCAAATAGGATCGGATTATACGGAAGAGAAAATTAAAGCTATTGAAATTACAATCCAAGACAAGCAATATATTCAAGAGCAGGGTAATTTAATAGATAAAAAGTATAAATCTTTAGAAGATCTGAATAAAGAAATAGAAATGAATAAGAAAAATTCATATATAGTTAAAAATAAATTAGAGGGAAATGATAAGGGAGAAAGCGGAGAAAAAAATAATGATAAGTTAAAAGACATCATTCCTCTTATAAAAAAATATTGGGAGAGCCTACGAGAAAACGAGCTTCAAAGAAAAATAAAAAGCGAACAAAAAGAAGATTATCAACAACAATTAAAATCAATGGGAAGTAAAATACCACTTTTAAATCTTATTATGATAAATGGGCCAGCAATTATTGGAGCTATTATTTTGGTACTGCTTTTGGAAAATTTTCTTTATGGTGGTTTACTGCTAGTAGCAAGTTTAATATTTAGTTTACTCTTTATAAGCTACAATAATAAAACTAATATAACTTATCAAAAATCTATCAATAATAATATTAAGAACCTGCTTAGCCAGATAGATAGGATCGATTCGGAGATAATAATCATTAAGGATAAATCCAATAGCTTACTTACTACCCTTGGCTTTAACGACCTTATCGAGCTTAATGAAGCTACTATTTTAAAGCTTGAAGAATTAGATCGAGCTAATTTAGAAGAAAGTGTATACCAACATAGTGAACGTAAAAGAATTAAAGAATATCAAAAAGAACTAAAAGATAACCAATTAGAATTTAATTTATTACAAGAAAAAAAGGATACATTGTTGCAAGAAATAAATGATCAAAATGGGGCCTTCGATACTTGGCTACTTAAACAGAGTTTGCCAACAAATATATCGATAAATATTTTAAATAATTTAATTGTAATTATTGAAAGGCTAAAAGAATTATATATAACAAGAGATAGTCTTCTTTTGAATATTAAAGGTGCTAATAAATATCGAGAAGAGTTTGAAACTAAGGTTAATAATTTATTAGCTGCAATTAATATTTCGCTTGATACTACGATTGAAGGTAAGGTTAATTTTTTAACTGAGCAATTAAAAAAAGTTGAAACCGGAATAATGACTAATTCAATGAATAACAAGAATATTGAGGATATTAACCAGCGGATAAACAAAAATAAAAAAGAGAATGAACAAGAAAATCTAAAATATCAAGAATTATTAAAATATGCTAATGTTACGGATAAAGAGGATTTTTATAAGCTCGATGAAAGATTTAAAGAATATACTATTTTAATTAAAGAACAAAAACAGCATTCAATAACAATTCAAAACAATTGTCGCAATGAATATAATTATGAACAAATTCTCGATGAGTTAGAAGATATTAATATTGATGATTTAAATTCTAGAATCGAACAATCAAATGAGGAACTAAAAGAAATTTCGGAAAGTATTAAGGCTAAATCAGTAGATAAAGGTGAAACGCAAAATCAGGTTAGTGAACTAGAAAACGATTCGGAGCTGTCAGAACAAAATCAAAAATATGAGATTTATACTAATGAGCTTAAGGATAAGGTTAAAGCTTGGACCTCATTAACCTTAAGTGAAAATATTTTAGATAATACGATGAAGATATATGAAGATGAAAAACAGCCACAATTAATTCAGAGTACATCAGAATTTTTTAGTGAAATGACTGGAAATAATTATATAAAAGTATTATCATCGATGGAAAACAATGAGATAAGTGTTATTAGAAGTGATCAGGTAAAATTCGAACCGCAGTTTTTAAGTAGAGGCACAGTGGAACAACTTTTCTTAGCTGTAAGGTATGCACTAGTTGAAGAATATTCTAATCAAAACAGACTTCCAATTATATTAGATGATATTTTTGTAAATTTTGATTCTGAAAGATTTACTAATGCGATAAAAACCTTAGAAAAGCTATCCAATAAACATCAAATAATTATTTTTACTTGCCATACTTATGCTTCAGAGAAAATACAAGAGGCTATAAAGGAACTAAAACACACCAATTTATCATAGGATAGAAAGTTGGAGCTTGATGGGAAGAGTAAAGGATTTATATAATTCATATCCAAAAGCTATTTGGATATTGACAATAGCAATGGTAATTAATGCAATGGGTATGTCAATGTTGTTCCCGCTTAATACCTTGTATATTACAAATGTGCTAAAGGGAACAATTGCTGTTGCAGGTGTTATCCTAATGATTCAACAAGGCTTTAATATTATTGGTAATATCCTTGGTGGCTGGTCATATGATAAATATGGGGCTAAAAACACTATTATAGTAGGAATTATTTCTTCGACAATTATTGTATTTATCTTAATATTCATTAGTAAGATATCTGTATATGCCGTATTAATAATTTTGCTAGGGTTAAGCAATGGGATAATTTTTCCTTCAATCTATGCGATGGCTGGAGCCTTATGGCCTGCAGGTGGAAGAAAGACATATAATTTAATATATGTAGCCAATAATTTAGGAGTTGCCTTTGGTCCAATTTTAGGTGGTTTAGCCTTTCAATTCGCCCCACGCTTGATTTTTGTAGCATATACTGGCACATTTATTATTTTCTTACTATTGGTTTTATTAGGATTTACTAAAGAGAACTGGGAAGCAGTAAATTTAAGTTCAATAGAAGGAAGGATACAAACTGCATCAGGTCAGAATCCGTTTAAATTAAGATATATTAATTTTGCACCTTTAATGCTTCTATCATTAGGTTTCTTGCTAGCATGGATACCATATTCACAGTGGTCTACAAGTATCGCAGTGCATATCAATAGCATTGGAATAGATTATTCTAGGTATACCTTGTTATGGACGATAAATGGCTTAGTAATAGTTCTAGGGCAACCTTTAATTGCATTTTTAACTAATAATCTGTTAAAAAGCTATAAATCACAAATCTATACAGGTTTAATTATATATATAATTGCTTTTGGTATTTTGTATTTTAATCCTTTCTTTTACTTAGGATTTGTTATCGCAATGTTCATTATAACCTTTGGTGAAATGTTAGCATGGCCATCTTTTCCAGCAGCAGCCGCAGAATTAGCCCCACCAGATAAACGAGGATTTTACCAAGGGATAATAAGCAGCTTCGGTTCAGGTGGAAGAATGTTTGGAGTATTGCTAGCAGGTCTGCTTTACGTACCAATTGGGATAAATAGAATATATATCTTGATGATCGCAATCCTAGTCTTATCTATGATCTGTTTTACAATATATAGTAAAGTCGCAAAGAAAAGTTTGGAAAGGGCGTGAGTCAATGCTTGAGCATAAAGGCACACAAGATATCAATACTAATCGCCTATATTTAAGAAGATTTATTGAAAGCGATGCAAAAATGATGTTTGATAATTGGGCTAAGGATGATGATGTTACTAAATACTTAACCTGGCAAACTCATGAAAATGTAGATGCTTCAAAGGCAATTATTACTGAATGGATTTCTTCATATGAGAATATAGAATATTATCAGTGGGCAATTGTCCTAAAAGAAAGCAACGAGGTTATTGGCTCAATTTCTGTTGTAAATCATTCGAATGTCTTCGAACATTGTGAAATCGGATACTGTATCGGAAAGAAGTATTGGGATAAGGGAATAATAACAGAAGCAATGAAAGCTCTAATAAAATATCTATTTGACCAAGTAGGTTTTGAAAGAATATCAGCATT
>CAZSSR010000057.1:0-5497 GCA_964609605.1 uncultured Bacillaceae bacterium
ATTTCCTCATCTTGACCTATCCCTATTTCAAAAGCGATAATGCCTGGTTTCTTTAATATCTTTCTACTGTCAATTAACAATTTACGATAATAATCTAATCCATCTATGCCACCATTTAATGCAATTAACGGCTCATAATCTTTGACTTCTGACATTAATTGAGGAATATCACTACTTGGTATATATGGAGGATTGGAAACTATTATATCAACATAGATATCTTTATTAATCAATGGAGCGGCTAGGTCCCCCTGGTGAAAGGTAACATTCGCCATTAAATTATCAGCATTCTTCTCAGCAATCCTTAATGCCTCATTCGAAATATCAACTGCATGAATACTCCAGCTATTACTTTCTAAAGATAATGTTATAGATATTGCTCCGCTACCAGTTCCAATATCTGCAACTGTAAGAGGAGCTTCTCCCCATAATATTCTTGCCTCTTTAATTAAATTTTCAATAAGTAATTCAGTTTCTGAACGAGGAATTAATACGCTAGGGTTAACCTTGAAATCCCTACCATAGAAATTCTGAATACCCGTAATATATTGAAGTGGTTCATGTTTTATTCTTCTATCTATTAGTTTATTTAATTGTATGATATCTTCTTGATGCATTTCTTCAAATAAATTCAAAAAAAACTTGCTTCTGTCCCAATTATAAATATTAGATATTAGAACTTCAGCATCTAAACGTGCATTATCAATATTTGATTGCTCTAACTTTAAAGCTGCTTTATCATAAACCTCTTTTACTAACATTTATCATTACTCCGGAACAGTACTTTTTAATAGATCTGATTGAACTTGAACTTGTAACGCATTAATGACTTCATCCAAATCGCCATCAATAATATAATCCAACTTATGCAATGTTAAGCCAATCCGATGATCAGTAACTCGACTTTGTGGAAAATTATAGGTTCTTATCCGCTCACTTCGATCTCCTGTACCAACCTTAGATTTTCTTTCGACATCTATCTTTGCTTGTTCCTCTGCACGTTGTTTTTCATATACCCTCGCACGAAGCACCTTCATACCTTTTTCTTTGTTTTTAATTTGCGACTTCTCATCTTGGCAGGATACAACAACTCCAGTTGGAATATGTGTTAATCTTACAGCTGACATTGTTGTGTTTACACTTTGCCCACCAGGTCCACTTGAACAAAATGTATCAACTCTAACATCTTTATCATGGATTTCAATGTCGAATTCTTCTATCTCTGGTAGAACAACTACTGTTGACGTTGATGTATGAATTCTTCCACCTGATTCAGTTGTTGGTATCCGTTGAACGCGATGTGCACCACTCTCATATTTTAACTTACTGTAAACGCCCTTACCATAAATCATAAATATTATTTCTTTAAATCCACCTACACCAGTGCTATTAGCTTCAATAACCTCTGTTTTCCAACCTTGACGTTCAGCATACCGTGTATACATTCGATAAAGATCACCAGCAAAAAGTGCAGCTTCATCTCCACCTGCAGCACCTCTAATTTCAACGATTACGTTTTTATCATCGTTTGGATCCTTTGGTAGTAATAAAATCATTATTTCTTCCTCAAGTTTTTCTTTCTGCTCAGATAAATCATCTAATTCCATTTTGACCATATCTCGCATATCCTGGTCAAGCTTATCATCAAGCATAGATTTAGAATTTTTATAGTCCTCTAAAACTTTTTTATACTCAGTAATTTTTTGAACAATATCTTCTATATCTGACTGTTCTTTTGAATATTCTCTAAGTTTATTAAGATCACTAGTTATTTCTGGATCCATTAATAACTCACTTAAAACATTATATCGATCTTCTATCTCATTTAATCTTGCAAGCACTTCACTTCACCCCATAATTGGTATTGATTTTTAGTTGTATAACATTTGAATTATATACAATATATTTTGTAAGGTCAAAAAACCTGTTTATTTATTCCTTGCCGGGTACCTCATGGCAGTGTCTACATCGTGCTTCGTAGCTTTCTGCTGCACCAACCTTGATGATTGGGTCATTATAATTGGCGGGCTCATTATTAATTAAACGTTGTGTTCTAGAAGCTGGACCACCACATTTAATACATATTGCTTGAAGTTTAGTTATAAATTCAGCTTTTGCTAATAATTGCGGTGATGGACCAAACGATTCGCCCCTAAAATCCAGATCTAATCCGGCACAAATAACTCTTATACCTCTATCTGCCAACACTTCACAAGCATCAACTATCCCTTGGTCAAAAAATTGAATTTCATCTATTGCTACAACATCAACGTCAGATTCAACCTTTTCCAAAATTTCCAATGAGTTAATCACAGGTACGGCATCAGCTTGATTTCCATTATGTGAAACTACAGCAATATTATTATAGCGATTATCAATAACTGGTTTGAAGGTTTGTACTTTTAATTTTGCATAATTCGCTCTTTTAATTCTCCGAATTAATTCTTCGCTTTTACCCGAAAACATGCTCCCACAAATAAACTCAATCCAACCATCCTGTTTATAATACATCATTCGAAGTATTCTCTCCCTTGCTAAAAAAAAACAAGCCGAGGCTTGCTTTTTACTTTAATACTTTACAATTGATATTTTTTATTAAATTTATCTACTCGGCCACCAGCATCTGCTAGTTTTTGTTTGCCAGTATAAAATGGATGACATTCTGAACATATCTCTACACGTAGATCCTCGATAACTGATCCAGTTTCGAAAGTATTACCACATGCACATTTTATTGTAGTTATTTTATAATCGGGATGAATTCCTTTTTTCATCAACCTTCACCTCTTTCTGCCCTGAATCATAGACGAAACAGAGTTATATTACAATTACATGACGTATTATAACATGATTTAATATTTTTTTTCAACAAGAATTATAATTTAATTTTACTATGAACTTTATTGTCTAGTTATTCCTACTTAATTTGATACTATTTATTATTTATTACCTTATCTAATTGATCTATGAATTCGTCATTTGTTTTTGTTTCTTTAATTCTTTTTATTAAGAAATCAGCGAAATCATTTTGATCTGTCATTATCTTTCGTAATGCCCATACTTTTTCTAAATGGTCTTTTGATAGTAATGTCTCTTCGCGTCTAGTTCCTGAGCGTCTAATATCAATAGCTGGGAATATTCTTTTTTCTGCTAATTTTCTATCAAGGTGTAATTCCATATTACCAGTTCCTTTGAATTCTTCATAGATAATATCATCCATCCGTGAACCAGTATCTACCAAAGTTGTAGCCAATATCGTTAAGCTTCCACCTTCTTCAATATTTCTAGCCGCACCAAAAAATCTTTTTGGCTTATGTAAAGCTGCAGGATCTAGCCCGCCTGATAAAGTTCTTCCACTAGGTGGAATTACTAGATTATAAGCTCTTGCTAACCTGGTTATACTATCTAGTAAAATTACAACATCTTTTTTAGCTTCGACTAATCGTTGCGCGCGTTCTAATACTAATTCAGAAACTTTTATATGATTCTCTGGCAATTCATCAAATGTAGAGCTTATAACTTCTGCATTAACCGATCTTTGCATATCTGTAACCTCTTCAGGCCGTTCATCAATCAATAAAATCATTAGTTCAATATCTGGGTAATTAGCATTTATTGAATTAGCAATCTCCTTTAACAATAATGTTTTACCAGCTTTCGGTGGAGCAACGATTAATCCTCTTTGTCCCAATCCCACTGGAACTAATAAATCCATGATTCTTACTGCAATATTAGTTGGAATTGTTTCTAATTTTAGTTTCTCGGTTGGGAAAATTGGGGTAAGAGCAGGGAAATGCAGTCTTTCTGATGCAAGATCTGGATTTAGACCATTTACCGCTTCAACATGTAAAAGCCCAAAATATCTTTCGTTTTCTTTAGGTGGGCGCGCTTTACCTGAAACAAGATCGCCTGTTCTTAAATCGAATTTTCTTATTTGTGATGCCGATATATAGATATCTTCATCACTTGGTAAATAATTAATTGGTCTTAGGAAGCCATATCCATCAGATAATATTTCTAATACACCTTCTAAAAACATCAGTCCTGCATTTTCTGTTTGTGTTTTTAATATTGCAAAAATTAATTCTTTCTTTTTCATTTTACTGAAATTAGGAATTTCAAATTGCTTTGCTAGTTGATATAGCTCTGTCAATTTTTTTGTTTCTAATATCGCGATACTTAAGTCCATATTCACACCTACTTCATTATTTTAACAAATTAACCTCTAAGCATAATTCCTTTTATAAATATAGATTTGGTTTTTTCTCTAATCTATGTGTTCCATCTATTACTCGAATTGTACCTGTTTTTGCTCGCATCACTAATGACTGGGTTGTTGCTGTTAGCCCTTGATATCTCACACCTTGTAATAGCTCACCATCTGTAACTCCTGTTGCAGCAAATATTGCATCTTCCCCTTTAACAAAATCCTCCATCATTAATACTTTATTTATATCTAGTCCCATCTTTTTGCATCTTTTTGCTTCTTCTTCGTTTTGTGGTAAAAGCTTTCCTTGGATTTCGCCTTCTAAACATTTTAATGCAACTGCAGCAAGTACGCCCTCTGGTGCACCACCAGTTCCAAACAAAATATCTACACCAGTGTTTCTGTAGGCTGTACTTATCGCAGCAGCCACATCACCATCGCTTATTAATTTTATTCTTGCTCCAACCCTTCTTATTTCATTAATTAATTCGACATGCCGCTCTCGATTTAAAACAATTGCCGTTACTTCTGATATATCTTTATTTAATGCCTTCGCAACATTTCTTAGATTCTCTTCTACGCTTAAATTTATATCTATTTTACCAGCAGCTTTTTTTCCAACTGCAATTTTTTGCATATACATATCCGGCGCATGTAATAAATTACCCTTGTCCGCAATTGCGATAACAGCCAATGCGTTCCATAGACCATAGGCTACTATATTCGTACCTTCTATCGGATCAACTGCTACATCAATCTCATATCCTTCGCCTGTCCCAAGCTTTTCACCTATATACAGCATTGGTGCTTCATCCATTTCCCCTTCGCCAATTACAACGGTACCACGCATAGGAATTGTATCAAACACCTTTCTCATTGCACTTGTTCCTGCATCATCAACCTCATTTTTTAATCCCTTACCCATCCATTTAGCTGCAGCTAAAGCAGCTGCTTCGGTTACACGAACTAATTCTAATGTTAAGCTTCTCTCCACAAAAAAAACCCCCTTATATCTCTAATAATAGATTTAAATAAATATTATTCGGTTACTCTCCATATATTAGCACCTAGTGTAAATAATTTATTTTCTAGTTTTTCATATCCTCTATCAATATGATAAACGTCCCTTATTTCTGTAGTTCCATCAGCTATTAATGCAGCGATTACTAGAGCTGCACCACCTCTTAAATCTGTTGCTTTTACTATTGCGCCCTGTAGTTTTTTTGGACCTTCAAAAATTGTGCTTCTTCCTTCTACCTTGGCGTCGGCACCCATTCTTGTTAACTCGTC
>CAZSSR010000057.1:5507-9090 GCA_964609605.1 uncultured Bacillaceae bacterium
CGTCAATATGTTTAAAACGTGATGAAAAAATGGTTTCAGTTATGATACTTGTTCCATGTGCTTTTGTCATAAGAATACTGAAAGGTTGTTGTAAATCAGTAGGAAAACCGGGGTAAGGTAAAGTTTTTACATCCACTGCATTATATATTGATTGCCCTATAACGTGAATAGAATCGTCATTCTCTTCTACAATAACACCAATCTCTCTTAGCTTGGCAGTTAATGACTCTAAATGTTTTGGAATTACATTATCAACAATTATATCGCCTATTGTGGCAGCTGCTATAATCATGTATGTACCCGCTTCAATTCGATCTGGTATAATCGAATGTCTACACTCTTTTAAATCTTGAGACCCTTGAATCTTTATAACGTCAGTCCCAACACCAGTTATTTTAACACCCATTGAATTAAGAAGAGTCGCTACATCAACAATCTCTGGTTCTTTAGCTGCATTTTCAATTGTTGTCATTCCATTAGCTCTTGCCGCTGTCAACATAATATTTATTGTTGCACCAACACTTACGGTATCTAAATATATTTTATTACCCTCTAAGTTTTTAGCTTTAAGGTGAATATACTCTGGTTCATTGATTACCTCTGCTCCTAAGGAATTAAACCCCTTTATATGTTGATCAATCGGTCGTAATCCCAGATTACAACCTCCAGGTAACCCGATTTTCGCTTCTCCAAATTTACCAAGCAATGCTCCCATTAAATAATAAGAAGCTCTTAACTCTCTTATCTTATTATTTAGCATCGGCTTTGATTCCATTTTACTGGAATCAATCATCATTGACCCATTCTTATACTCTATTATAACACCCATCTCTTGTAATATCTCGGAAAGTATATGAACATCTTTAATATCAGGCAAATTATCAATATAAACTATAGAATCTGATAATATTGCTGCTGGTATCAATGCTACTGCACTATTCTTCGCACCACTTATTGTTACAGTACCTTTTAGTTGTTGTCCACCTTTTATCATTATTTTATCCATAGTCATCCCCATTTTATGCCGTCATTCTATCATTAAAAAAAGCACCCTCATAGAAAGTGCCCTGTGATTAAGAACGAGATTCTTCCCAATCAGCAATGAATTTTTCTATTCCTTTATCAGTTAGCGGATGTCGCGTCATCTGAATTAAAACGTTATATGGAATTGTCGCTATGTCTGCACCGGCTTTTGCAGCCTCAATCGCATGCATTGTGTGTCGTATACTTGCAGCTATAACCATTGTTTCTATATCATGATATTCATATATTTGTTTTATCTCATCAATTACCTCTATACCATTATGACCTATATCGTCCAATCTGCCAACAAAAGGTGATACATAGGTTGCACCAGCTCTCGCAGCCATTAAGGCCTGGCTTGCTGAAAAAATTAAAGTCACATTCGTTTTAATTTTTTCTTTGCTTAGGACTGATACAGCCTTTAAACCTTCTAAAGTCATTGGAATTTTCACTACAATGTTTTTTGATATCTTAGCTAATTCTCTTCCTTCTTTAATCATCTCTTCAGCTTCTAACCCTATTACTTCTGCGCTAATAGGCCCATCAACTATTTTAGTTATTTCCTTAATAACCTCTTTTAAATCTCTACCCTCTTTTGCAATTAGTGAAGGATTGGTTGTCACTCCTGACAAAACACCTAATTCTGCGCCCTTTCGAATCTCTTCAACATTAGCTGTATCAATAAATATTCTCATTATTTAACCCCCTTACGCTTTTCCATTGCTTCCGAATAAACGTATTTTTTCTTTTACTGCATTTTTAATATCCTCACGCGCTGGACCAAGATATTTTCTAGGATCATATACTTTACTATCATTTGCAAATATTTCTCTTATTCTATTTGTCATTACAATTTGATTTTCAGTATTAACATTGATTTTACCTATTCCCGCTTTTATAGCTCTTCTAATTGTGTCGTCTGGTATTCCCGTACCACCATGTAATACTAAGGGTATATCGATTACTTTGCTAACTTCTTCAATTATATCAAACCGAATTTTCGGTTCACCTATATATACACCATGAGCACTACCAACTGCAATAGCTAAGGCATCAACCTCGGTTTTTTTATAAAACTCAATAGCCTCTGAAGGCTTTGCCAACATTGCATCATTCTCATCAACCGAAATATCATCTTCTGCTCCACCAATAGTTCCAAGTTCCCCTTCAACAGATACGCCCTTTGCACGTGCGGCTTCGACGACTTTTTTTGTTAATAATACATTTTCTTCATATGTATATTTGGAACCATCAAACATTACTGAGGAAAAACCAGCTTGTATTAGTTTCATTGCGGTCTCATAAGAACCATGGTCTAAATGTAATGCTATTGGAATATCTGTTAACTTTGTTGCGGCTTCTACCATTGCTATTGTATATTCCAACCCCATATATTTTAACGCACCTTCACTAACTCCTAGAATAACTGGTGAATTTTCCTCTATCGATGCTTCAACAATCGCCTGAACAAATTCAAGATTGTTAATATTAAAATGACCTATAGCATATTTTCCGGCCTTCGCTTTTTTTAACATATCAGTCATAGGTACTAATGGCATTTCATCTATCCCCTTTCATAAATATTATACTAAAAACATTTAGATTCAGATTGAAAAGCCTCTCTTATAGCAGCTTTTAAATCACGAATATTAAATGGTTTAATAAAATATTTC
Source organism: uncultured Bacillaceae bacterium (assembly GCA_964609605.1). GTDB lineage: Bacteria > Bacillota > Bacilli > Tepidibacillales > Tepidibacillaceae > CAZSSR01. The sequence goes on from CAZSSR010000057.1 coordinate 8,204, forward strand.
ATTACTCCGAATTCATATACATCACCTAAAATATCCAGTTCACCATATGCAGTCATTATAATAATTTTCATTTCATTGTCAAACATTCTAATATTTTTTAATATCTCTAATCCATCCATGCCTGGTATTTTTATATCTAGTATTGCCAAATCAAGCTTTTCCTCTTGTGCTATTTCAATTGCTTCTTTTCCATTTGCAGCTGAAAATACTTTGTAACCCTCGTCCGTAAAAACTTCAGATAATAATAACCTAATGCCATATTTATCATCAACTATTAAAATCTTTTTATTTTCCAAAATATTCCTCCTTATATTTAATACTAAAAACTACTATAGTCTTATATTAATATATAAGTTAACCATTTACCAAAAAATATTTCATTATCTTCAATTCATCTATTTATTGTAATTTGATTTATTCTTTAATGTTGCTTTAACAAACTCTTTAAATAATGGATGTGGAACATTTGGACGGGATTTGAACTCAGGATGAAACTGAGTGGCAACAAACCATGGATGATTCTGTAATTCTATTATCTCAACCAATTTGCCCTCTGGAAAAATACCAGTTATTTGCAACCCCGCCTGCTCAAATTGTTCCCGATAATCATTATTAAATTCAAATCGATGTCGATGACGTTCATGAATTATTTCATTACCATAGCTACTTCTAGCTTTGGAATTATCTTGCAATTTACATGGATACGCACCCAATCTCATCGTCCCTCCTAGATCTTCTAATAGTTTTTGTTCTGGAAGAATATCTATGACTGGGTACTCTGTATTTTTATCAAATTCTGTACTATTTGCATTATTTAAACCTAGTACGTTCCTAGCAAATTCAATAACCGCTACTTGCATCCCGAGGCATATCCCTAAGAAAGGTAT
>CAZSSR010000058.1:0-8999 GCA_964609605.1 uncultured Bacillaceae bacterium
GAGGAAGGTTATGATGTAATAGGACTTTTCATGCGCAACTGGAGTGAGTTAGACGAGTCAGGTGTCTGTAGCGCAGCAGAAGATTTTGATGATGTTAAACGGGTTTGCGAACAGATTGGTATTCCTGCTTACTCTGTTAACTTTGAAAAGGAATATATGGATAAAGTGTTTTCCCATTTCTTGAAGGAGTATGAGAAGGGTAGGACTCCAAATCCTGATGTTTTATGCAATAGAGAGATAAAATTTGGAGACTTTCTTAATAAAGCAATTGACTTAGATTGTGATTATATTGCTACAGGGCATTATGCACAGATTGATTTTTATAATAATGAATTTAGATTATTACGTGGCATAGATAGTAATAAAGATCAAACATATTTTTTAAATCAATTAAACCAGAAACAATTGTCAAAAACCTTATTTCCGATAGGACACTTGATCAAACCGCAAATCAGAGAAATAGCTATAAACGCTGGTTTAGTTACTGCAAAAAAGAAGGATAGTACGGGGATTTGTTTTATAGGAGAACGAAATTTTCGTGAATTTATTAGCAAATATATTCCTTCAGTAAGCGGTGATATTCGCTCACTTGATGATAATAAAATATTAGGAACTCATCAAGGATTAATGTATTATACATTGGGTCAAAGACGGGGAATTGGTGTTGGAGGGCAAGGTACAGGAGAACCATGGTTTGTTACAAAAAAGGATTTAAAAACTAATGTATTATATGTTGTACAAGGTGAAAATCATCCAAGTCTGTATTCTAAAGGCTTATCAGCAATAGATGTTAATTGGATAAATAAAACTGATATCGGCTCGACTATCACTTGTACAGCAAAATTTAGATATCGTCAACCAGATCAAAAAGTTACTATTGAGATAAAAGAAAATAATAAATGTGACCTTATTTTTGATGCTCCACAAAAAGCGATAACTCCTGGTCAGTCAGTGGTTTTCTATAATAATGATGTTTGTTTAGGTGGAGGTACAATCGACATAGTAAATGTTTAAAGCAAAGGGTGTAATAGATGATCGATTTTTTAAGGTATTATAAGCCTCATTGGAAATTATTAGTATTAGACTTAGTTAGTGCAATTATTATATCTTTAATTGATTTGTATTATCCAATGGTAACGAGGGACCTTATTAACAATATAATTCCGAATAATCAATATACTTTGATCTACCAAGCTGGCGCCATCTTATTAGTATTATTTATAATCAGAATGTTTTTTGAGTACATAATAGGTTATTATGGTCATGTACTCGGTGCTAGGATGGAATATGATATGAGAAGAGATATTTTTAATCATGTCCAAAAACTTTCGAATAAGTTTTTTGATAATACAAAGTTAGGGCAATTAATGTCTAGAATAGTAAATGATTTAATTGATATTGCTGAAATTGCACACCATGGCCCAGAAGATTTATTTGTTTCAACCATTCGCATCGTTGGTGCTTTTGTCTTATTGTTATATATTAATGTATGGTTAACATTAATTGTATTTGCTATTGTTCCAGTTATGTTTCTTTTCATGGTTATTTATAATAGTAAGTTTAAAATTATATTTCGAAAATATCGTGAAAGTTTAGCAGATATAAATGCTAAGGTTGAAGATAATATATCTGGTATAAGAGTTGTAAAGTCTTTTACAAATGAGGATTATGAAAAAAGCAAATTTGATATAGATAATACAAATTATAAAAATGTTCGTTCAAGAACGGTTAAACATATTGGTATTTTTGACTCTGGTGTTAACTTTTTTTCAAATCTAGGAATAGTTATTACTTTAGTTGCGGGTGGTTATTTTGTTTCAAAAGGCTTTGTAAATGTCGGTGATTATATAGCTTATATTATTTATATGAGTTTATTTTTAGAGCCTTTACGTAAATTAGCTAGATTTATTGAGCAATATCAACAGGGCATGGCAGGGTTTAGAAGATTTAGAGAGATTATGGAGACGGAACCAGAAATTATCGATAAGGAAGGGGCAATTGATTTAAGGGATGTTAAAGGAAAGATTGAATTTAGAGATGTTAGGTTTAGTTATAATGATAAAAAAGGGATATTATCGAATATAAATTTAACAGTGAATCCCAATGAAACAATTGCAATTGTCGGTCCATCAGGAGCAGGAAAAACAACCCTATGCAATCTTCTACCGAGGTTTTATGAAATAGATGGTGGAAGTATTATGATTGATGGTGTGGATATTAGAGATGTAACGTTAGAGTCCTTAAGAAAAAATATTGGGACAGTTCAGCAAGATGTATTTTTATTTGTAGGATCAGTAAAAGAGAATATTCTCTATGGTAAGATTGATGCTACAGACGAAGAAATCATTAATGCAGCTAAATTAGCTAACGCTCATGACTTTATTATGGAGTTACCAGAAGGTTATAATACATATATCGGAGAGCGGGGTATAAAATTATCTGGTGGTCAAAAACAAAGGATTTCGATAGCAAGAATGTTTTTAAAAAATCCAGCTATTTTAATATTAGATGAAGCTACATCTTCTTTAGATAACTTAAGTGAAGCCATAATTCAAAAGTCTTTAGAAGAGCTGACTAAGGAAAGAACTACCTTTATCATTGCTCATAGATTAGCAACTATTAAAAATGCAAAAAGGATTATTGTTTTATCAGAAAATAATATTGAAGAGGATGGAACACACAAAGATTTAATGGAGAGTAGGGGTAGTTATTACAATCTTTATCATTCTCAATTTGAAACTATAAAGAATAACGACTAATATTTAATTCTTATATCTAAAATAAGGGGTGTAATCACTTTACGATTACACCCCTTATTTTAGATATTCATGTTTGCTTCAGCGATTATCTTTTCAGCTAAATCTGTTGGTAATTCTTCGTAATGACTAAATTTAGAGGTAAAGGAGCCGCGACCGTGCGTAATTGATTTAAGAGCTATTGAATATTTATAAAACTCCGTCATTGGCACCTCAGCTTTCACACATTGAAGTTTTCCTTGTGCTTCCATACTTATTATTTTACCTCTTTTACTATTGATATCACCGATAATATCGCCCATATATTTATCAGGCACTATTATTTCAAGACTAAGATAAGGCTCTAATAATATTGGGTCTGCTGCCTTACAACCATTTTTTAATGCAAGCGAACCAGCAATTTTAAAGGCCATTTCATTAGAATCGACTGCGTGATATGAGCCATCTAATAAGGTTATCTTTATATTCATTACCGGATAACCAGCTAGTATACCTCTTGCCATTGCTTCAGTTATACCTTTTTCAACAGCAGGGAAATATTGTTTTGGTACAGAACCGCCAACCACTTTATGGTCAAATTCAAAATCCGTGTCAGAACAATGCTCAATATCAATTATTACATGTCCATATTGTCCAGATCCACCGGATTGCTTTTTATGTTTAGCCTCAACCCTAGAAGCTGAGCCGCGTATTGTTTCACGATAAGGAATTTTTGTTTCAACAAGATTAACTTCTACACCAAATTTACTTTTCAATTTTTCTATAATAATATCTATATGTGTTTCACCCATACCAGTTAACAATGTTTGTTTTGTTTCAATATTATTTTCTAAATAGAGTGTTGGATCCTCATCTAATAATCTATTAAGTGCATTAGCGAGTTTATCTTCATCAACCTTAGTTTTTGGTTCGATTGCTATTGATAAAGTAGGGGTGGGGAATTCAATACGCGGGTATACGATATCGCATCCTAAGAGAGCTAAGGTGTCACTGGTTGATGTATTGTTTAACTTTGCAACTGCACCAATATCGCCAAAATTTAATTCCTCAATTTTAATTTGTGTTTTTCCTTGCATTGTATAAATTTGTCCTATTTTTTCATGTGTGTTAGTGCAGGTATTAATATATTGACTATCTCCAATAAAGTGACCTTGTTGAACTTTAATATAATTAATTTTTCCTACATAGGGATCGGCAATAGTTTTGAATACAATTGCTGCTACTAGTTCTTGTTCAATATTTTTCTTATTAACACGGTCTAGTGGGCTAGGTAAATAATTGACTATAAAATCTAGTAAATAATCACAAGCTATATTTTTATAAGCTGAACCGCATAATACCGGTACAATACTAGCCGAAACAATTCCTTTTTTTAAACCCTTTATAATATCATCGAGAGTAAAATCTTCACCCTCAAGATATTTAATAGTAAGGTCATCATCGATTTCAGCAATCTTTTCAATTAATTTTTCTCTGTATTCCTTAGCTAGATCCTTCATATCTTCAGGAATATCAATCTTTGAATTACTATCATTACTATAACTGTAAGCTTGCATGGTAATTAAATCGATAACACCGATAAAATTATCTTCCGTTCCAATAGGCAAGACAATTGGTATGATATTTTGTGTTAGTTTTTCTTGTAAAGAGTTAAGTGATTTGTAAAAGTCTGCATTTTCACGATCCATTTTATTAATAAAAATTATGCTTGGTAAAGCTTTTTTTGCAGCATGTTCCCAGATAAGCTCAGTATTAACTTTCACTCCAGAAGATGCATCAATCACCATTAGTAATGTGTCAGTAACTTCTAATGTGCTTACAATTTCACCAAAGAAATCAGAGAAACCTGGAGTATCAAAAAAATTTATCTTCGTTTCTTTCCATTCACAAGCTACTAGTGAAGTATTAATAGAGATTTTATGTTTAATTTCTTCTGGATGGTAATCAGAAATGGTATTACCTTCGTCTACCCTACCTAATCTTTTTGCTGCACCAGTAATAAAAGCTAAAGCTTCAGTCAATGATGTTTTTCCAGCACCTCCATGTGAAACAATGCTTACATTTCTAATGTTCTCTGATGAGTAAATCTTCATATAATTTCCTCCTTCAGTATACATTTTTTAATATAATTCTATTATTCTATTAATATGCATAATAAACCTTTATATTAAAAAAAAGTAGACAAATTAAAAAGAGTGTAGAGAAACAATCGCTTCTCTACACTCTTAAAAATTCCTTCAAGGGAATTTATAAATTCAGTTTTAAATCACTTATTAAAGTTTAACAACATCTGCTGCTTGTGGTCCACGATCTCCATCAACTATTTCAAAACCAACTTCTTGACCTTCGTCTAATGTTTTGAAACCGTCTCCTTGGATAGCTGAAAAGTGTACGAATACATCATTTCCGTCTTCTACTTCAATAAAACCAAAACCTTTTTCTGAATTAAACCATTTAACTTTACCTTGCATTTAATATCCTCCTAAAAATAACTTCACACTAACGTGTAGTATATATTCTAACCATTTAACTGATATATTAAATAAATTAAATAAAAAAAACGTATTTTCTAGATGAGATGTAGGATAGTAATAACACGCTACACTTCACAGAAGTTACGATTAATTATACAATCCAAATAATATTCGTTGTTTAATGGTCAACCAAATAATACCTCATAAATCTTGATAAGTCAACTTTTTATTTAAATTATAATATATATTATGATTATTTTTACTGATTAACAATTAAGTTATCTGTATAATATGATATTATGGTTATTGAAATAGTTATTGTATATGGATAGGGGTATAGTTAATGCAAAAAGTTACATTAATTGCTACATCAACATTTGGATTAGAGTCAATCGTTGCTGATGAGGTTAAAAAGTTAGGTTATTCAGATATAACGGTAGAAAATGGTAAGGTTGAATTTAATGCAGATATTTCTGCAATTGCGCGAGGGAACCTATGGTTAAGGTCCGCAGACCGAGTGCGACTAAAAATAGCTCAATTTAAAGCAACAACATTTGATGAACTATTTGAGAAGACGAAAGAATTACCTTGGTATGAATGGATTGAAAAGGACGGTCGATTTCCTGTTGAAGGGAAATCAATTAAATCAACTCTTTTTAGTATTTCTGATTGCCAAGCTATTGTTAAAAAAGCGATAGTTGAAAGCATGAAAGGTAAATATAAGATTGACTGGTTTCCTGAGGAAGGCCCCATGTTTAAAGTCGAGGTTGCATTATTAAAGGATATTGTTACATTAACCATCGACACAAGTGGTCCAGGACTGCATAAGCGCGGTTATCGTGATTGGATTGGTACTGCTCCATTAAAGGAAACTATGGCTGCTGCTTTAATTTATTTAAGTCGGTGGAAACCAGAAAGAACTCTGATTGATCCTTTTTGCGGGTCGGGTACGATTCCAATTGAAGCGGCAATGATTGGTCAAAATATTGCACCAGGAATGAATCGAGAATTTGCATCAGAACAGTGGGCAGTTATACCAAAACAAATTTGGCGCGATGCGAGAGCAGAAACTCATGATTTAGCAGATTATGATCGCAAGCTTGAAATAATTGGTTCTGATATTGACAGCGAGATTATCAAGGTTGCAACAAGAAATGCACAAGAAGCAGGATTTAATGACGAAATATTGTTTAAAAGGATTGCTTTAAAGGATTTGAGTGTTAATAATGAATATGGCGTACTAATCTGTAATCCACCGTATGGTGAAAGGCTAAATGAACGTAATGAGGTGGAAAACTTATATAAAGCGATGGGCAGAAAATTCAAATCTTTTGAAACTTGGTCGTATTTTATTTTAACATCTCATGAAAATTTTGAAGGTTTATTTGGAGAGAAGGCAACGAAGAAAAGGAAATTATATAATGGCAATCTTAAGGTAGATTATTATCAATACTATGGGCCACTTCCACCTTTTATTAAAACAGATAAAATTATTAAATGAAAATATATCAAATTTATTATATAATTCATAAATAGGTCAATTATATACAATTAGGAGTGAGAAAATAGAATGCGAGTTTTATCGGGAATTCAGCCATCAGGAAAGCTTCATTTAGGTAATTATTTTGGGATGATGAAACCAATGATTGAGTATCAAGAAAATCAGGATTTATACGCATTTATTGTAAATTATCATGCGTTAACAACTGTATTTAATCCGGAGCAACTAAGACAAGATACTTTTAATGCCGCTTGTGACTTTTTAGCCTTAGGAATTGATCCTAACAAATCTACATTTTGGATTCAATCAGATGTTCCTGAGGTTACAGAATTAACATGGTTATTATCTAATGTTACAGGAACGGGTCTTTTAGAACGGGCTCATTCATATAAGGATAAAATCGCCAAAGGTATAGCAGCTAGTCTTGGACTATTCTCTTATCCAGTTCTCATGTCAGCAGATATATTAGCATTTGGTGGTGAGGTAGTTCCCGTAGGGAAAGATCAAAAACAACATTTAGAAATTGCTAGAGATATTGCTGAAAGATTTAATTATACTTATGGAGAAACATTTGTTCTGCCACAAGCAGAAATATCTGATGATGTTGCAACGGTTCCTGGTCTAGATGGACAGAAGATGTCAAAGTCATATGGAAATTCTATTGAGATTTTTATTGATGAGCAGTCTTTAAGGAAAAAAGTAATGTCGATAGTTACCGATACAACACCTGTTAACGAACCAAAACCTATTGAAGGAAACGTATTATTCGAAATATATTCATTATTTTTAGATAAACCTGAAAAAGAAATATTAAAAGAACGTTTTTTAACACCAGGTCTAAAGTATGGAGAAGTCAAGAAAGAATTATTTGACATTATATGGGAACGTTTCTTACCATATAGAGAAATACGCGATATGTATGCTAATGACAAAGGTGAAACTAATAGAATATTAAAAGAGGGTGCAAGGAAGGCTAGTAAACAGGCCTCATATTATTTAGACTTAGCACGCAAAAATGTTGGTCTAAACTATATGGATTAATAAGTTAAAATAATAAGTAAAAGATGAGAAGGGGGATTGAGATAATGAATATTGTTATAGATAATATTATTAAAGTTGTAATTCGGAATCCTCGAATTATGGAAAAGAAATTTTTTGAAAAAATTATGTTAGTTTTCCCTGCTCAAATTGCTAAAAGATATGATAAAACTGTCGCAAATAAAACGAATTATGATTTGCCATTTAAAGAGGGGTTAAAATATTTAAATTTTGATTCGGATTTTAAAGGAGAAGCTTTAGATTTATGTACAGGAACTGGTTTTGCTTCATTAGCTTTAGCAGAAAATTTTCCTAATGCGAAAATTACAGCTATTGATCAATCTCAGGCAATGTTAGACATAGCTACCAAAAAAGCCAATTCGCGAAACATATCTAATGTTGAATTTAAAAATGAGCTTGCTTCTAATTTATCCTTTGAAGATAATTCATTCGATTTAGTGACTGTTTCTAATGCGCCATTTTACTTTGATGAAGTTGTTCGAGTTTTAAAACCAAATGGTCAGTATTTAATTGTTCTTTCATTTGGTGGCAAGGCTATAGTTGAAAGCAAAAAAAGAATAATTGAATATTTTGAGCAATATAATTTAAAGTTAGTAGAAATTAAGCAGATTGATGAGGGAACATTTATTCTAAGTAGCTTAGATAAAAAATAAGTATGTAGGATTATTAAAAGTTTCTAAAGTTTTCATAAATAGCTAAATATATAGCACAATATCTGTTTAAATTCTAGTAGAATAGATATATCTAAAAGGAGGAAATACAATGATTAATAAACCAAGTAAAAAACCTAATAATCCTAACTTTTCATCTGGTCCTTGTGCCAAACATCCAGGGTATACTTTGGATGCTTTAAAAAGCACCCCATTTGGGAGATCACATAGAAGTAAGATAGGCAAATCATTATTAGCAAAATCAATAAGTAAAACAAAAGAGGTTTTAGAAATTCCCACTGATTATCTTGTAGCTATTGTACCTGCATCAGACACTGGAGCAATAGAAATGGCTATGTGGAACCTTTTAGGGCAAAGGGATGTAGATGTCATACACTTTGAATCATTTGGCAGTACGTGGGCTAAGGATATTAACAAACAATTAAAAATTGCTAATGTTTCTGAAGACGCGCGCCGCGAACCGATGCCCCTCACCATCAGTGAGGCGTAGCCCTCGAACCCCAGAACCTCCCATGCGCGCCTACCTCGAATGCCTCGC
>CAZSSR010000059.1:0-8935 GCA_964609605.1 uncultured Bacillaceae bacterium
ACTTTAATCTGATTATATTTATCAATTAAAATATTATGTGGTTTTATATCACGATGAATTATTTTATTTTCATGAGCATGGTCTAGTGCATAACAAATCTGTCTTGCAATTTCTAAAGCTTCCTCTACACCTAAAACTCCTTTCTTCTCTAACAATTCTTTTAATGTATAACCTTCTACATATTCCATAACAATATAGTAAAGATCTTTTTCTTCACGAATATCATATATTTTCACAATATTTTTATGTGATAAGCTAGAGGAAGCCTGTGCTTCCCTACGAAATCTTTTGACAAATTCGTTATCATTAACATATTGATGATGTAATACTTTTATTGCCACTTTTTTATTTTCTTCTTTATCTATAGCTAAATATACATCAGCCATACCACCTGTTCCAATTTTTCCTACTACCCTATATCTATCTCCTAATATTGTTCCTACCAAAGAGTTCACCTCTTCTCATCTAAAGATTTTATTTTTAATTCTTAATAATTATTAATGAAATATTATCTTCTCCACCTAATTCATTTGCTTCCTTAATTAAATTGTCCGCAAGTTGCTCAAGCTGTAATGAAGAACAATTAATCAACTCCATAATTCTTTTAACAGATAAAGAGTTTGTGAGTCCATCTGAACATAACAAAAGTAATTGATCCTTTTCCCAATCAATTTTCAATATGTCAATTTCAACTTTATCATCCGTCCCAAGAGCCCTAATTAACACATTTTTTTGCGGATGGATTAAAGCTTCCTCCTCAGTGATTTGACCATTTAACAATAATTCATTAACCAAAGAATGATCTTTAGTTAATTGTACATAATTACTATCCTTAATTAGATAAGCTCTACTATCACCAATATGTGCCAATATTAACCATTCATCTGTAATAAATGTAACAATTATTGTTGTTCCCATTCCATTAAACTTTTCATTTTTTTGTGAAAGATTATAAATACATGTATTAGCTTCAATAACTGCCATTCGTAATAAATCCTTATACTCATTTTCTGTCAGCTTTGTTAACATGTTTTTTTCAATTATCTCAGATATCTTTTCCACAGACCTTTTGCTTGCAACTTCTCCAGCTAAATGTCCACCCATTCCATCAGCTACTATAGCCATAGTTACTCCGTTGGAATAAATTTCACTAATAAAAATATAATCTTCGTTTATTTCCCTCACTTTGCCTACGTTAGTTCGAGCAACAGTTTGCAAGCTCATCACCTCAAAATTTATTAATTATTTAATATATTTAGCCCTTAATTGACCACATGCAGCGTCTATCTCTTTTCCACGTTCTCTTCTAATTGTGGTATTAATATTTAAGTTTTCAAGAACTTTTTTAAATAAAAAAAGCTTATTATTTGAACTCGGTAAATATTCATTCTCTAAAACCTGATTCATAGGAATTAAGTTCACATGACATTTTATGTTTCCTAACAATTCTCCTAATTCTATTGCATTCTCCTCCGAGTCATTTAGATCCTTTATTAAAGCATATTCAAACGTAATTCGTCTATTTGTTTTATCAACGTAATAATAACAAGCATCCATTAAGTCTTCGAGAGGATATTTTTTATTAATAGGCATAATTTTCGATCTCAAATTATTATTTGGAGCGTGTAATGAAATCGCTAAAACTATTTGATTATTTAAATCAGCAAATTTATAAATATAAGGAACTATCCCACTCGTTGACAAGGTAATATGACGTTGTCCAATGTTTAAACCATTGCGATTATTGATAATATTAATAAATTTAATGGTTTCATCATAATTATCGAACGGCTCACCAGTACCCATTATTACAATACTATTAATCTTTTCATTTTTTTTATCTAAAAATCTTTGAGATTGAAGCACTTGTAAAACAATTTCTCCAGAAGATAAATTCCTTCTTAAACCACCTATGGAAGATGCACAAAATGTACAACCCATTTTACAGCCCACTTGAGTTGATACACAGATACTATTACCATAATCATGCTTTAAAATTACCGTTTCAATTACTTGATCATCTTCAAGTTTGTAAAGAAATTTTACAGTATCTGTCGATGAAAGTGAATCTACAAGTGAAAATGTTTGAAAATTAAAATCTTCATCTAGTTTCTTCCTTAACTCTATTGATAAATTAGTCATTTCTTTAAATGATTTAACTCTTTTTACATATAACCAATCAAATATTTGTTTAGCTCTAAATAATGGTTCGTTATTCTCAGCTAGCCAATTATTCCATTGTTCTATAGTATAATCATAAATGCTTTCTTTCGTCATTATATCACCGTGTATTTCCGAATAGTATTTTTACAATTTTATCATTCTACAAATAAAAAATCCATCTGTACAAAAATAATGAGGAAGAATTTGAGCAATTCCATCATAATTATCTATTTTTTGATTAATTATATCTGGCAAATAAGATGATAATGAATTATCTAGAGTAAATTCTGGATGTTTATCAATAAATTTATATACTATATCCTGGTTTTCTTCCTTAGTCATCGTACAAGTGCTATAAACTAAGACTCCTCCTGGTTTTAATAAAGAGGATACTGCTTCTAATATACTTTCTTGTACCATGGTTAAATTAGCTATATCATTCTCAGTCTTTGTCCACTTCAGTTCTGGTTTTCTCCTAATTACACCTAATCCAGAACAAGGAGCATCTAATAATATACAATCAAATATCTTTCCATATTTTTCAGATAATTTTCTTGCATCAATCGTTACAGTTTCTATAATATTTATACCTAGGCGTTTCTGATGTTCTTTTATTAGGTTAATCTTATGATTGTGAATATCGGAAGCAATTATTTTCCCTCTATTTTGCATTAACTCTGCTAGATGAGTTGTCTTTCCACCAGGAGCAGCAGTTGCATCAAGAATAGACATACCTGGTTGTGGATTAAGAACATCAGCAACCAACATTGAACTTTCATCTTGAATTGTAAAATAACCATCTTTGTACCAATGAGTTTCAGCTAAATTACCAACACCATTAATCCTTATTCCTCTTTTGGAAATAAAAGAAGGAGCTATATTTGTATTCTCAGGAAAATCTTTTTTTAATAAATCCAACATAGCATCTCGAGAAATTTTTAATGAGTTAACTCTAATAGAATTATAAGGCGCAACATTATTCGCTTTACAAATTTCTATTGTTTCAGCCAATCCATAATCATCTATATATCTCTTAACAATCCACTCTGGATGAGATAATTCTATCGCAATTTTTTCATATTCTTTCATATTATCTATAAGCATTAAATTATCTTTATTTCTGATTATGTTCCTTAATATACCATTTATCATGCTAACTATCCCTTTATGTCCATGCTTTTTTGCAATTTCGACAGCTTCATTAACAATAGCATGTGATGGTACACGATCAAGATACATAATTTGATATACACTTAATCGCAGTAAATTTTTAACCCATACTTCTATATCATTTAGATTACTTTTCAAAAACTTATCAATAACCCAATCAATAGTATTAAGTCTTTGAATTGTTCCATATATAAGCTCCGTCGCAAAATTTATATCCAATTGAGATAGATTTGTCCTTTGTATAGACTGGTTTAATTGAATATTGCTATATGCATTTGCTTTTTCTATTTTTGTTAACACATCCAAAGCCAATTCTCTAGATGTATCGATATTTTTAATTTTTTTCACCAAATTTATCTCCCGATTTTATTTTCGCACCCTGTAAATAAGAAATAATATCCATCTTTCTTTTTCCAAACGGTTGAACTTCTAAAAGACTTATCGCACCATCCGAAGTAGCGATAAATAAGTTTTCTTTGTCTATTTTTAAAATTGTACCTACTTCTAGTTTGTGATTATATTTAATTGGTTCTGCCCACCATATTTTGAATACGTCATTATTCAGAAATGTATAAGCTACAGGCCAAGGATTTAACCCTCTTATATGATTATATATATTGATACTTGTCATATTCCAATTAATTAACTCATCCACTCTTTTTAAGGTAGGAGCATAAGTTGCTAAATTATCATCTTGTGCTATTGGTATTACATTTCCCACTTCAATTAATTTTAAAGTTTCAATTAATAAATTTGCTCCTTCTTCGCTCAATTTATCAAGTAGCGTACCAACAGTATCATTTTTTTCTATTAGAATTCTTTTCTGAGTTATTATATCGCCAGCATCTAATTCTTTTACCATATACATTATTGTAATACCCGTTTCTTTTTCTCCATCTATTATAGCTTTATGTATTGGAGCAGCTCCTCTGAATTTTGGCAAAAGTGATGCGTGAACATTGATAGCTTTATATTTTGGAGCTTCTAGTAATTCAACAGGAATAATCTGTCCATAAGCAGCAGTAATAATAAGATCAGGACTCCAAGACATTACAAATTTTATTGCTTCTATATCCTTAATTTTAGGAGGCTGATAAACCTCAATATTTAATTTTTCTGCTAATTTTTTGACAGGCGTCTTTGTTAATATTTGCTTTCTACCTAATGGTTTATCTGGTTGAGTTACTACACCTACAACATCATATTTTAAATCTATTAATTTTTGTAAACATGAAACAGCAAAATCTGGTGTACCCATAAAAACCACTCTCATAAAAATTCCTCCAATAAAAATTATTTATGACACTATAGAAGTCTTACTACAGCATCATAAATAATTTACATGATTATATCCTCATTTTTATATGTTTCATCAGCAATGTCTATAAATAATATTCCATCTAAATGGTCAATCTCATGTTGAATAGCTCTTGCTAAAAAATCTGTTCCTTCTAATATAATTTCTTCCCCGTTTCTGTTTAACGTCTTAACCTTAACATATTCAGCTCTATTTACGTTTCCATAAATACCTGGTACACTTAAACACCCCTCAGGTCCTATCTGTTCACCGTTCTTTTCCATTATTTCTGGATTTATAAGTTCGATTATTCCTTCACCAATATCTATTACAATAATTCGTTTTAAAACAGATATCTGAATTGCTGCTAATCCTACTCCTTCTGAATCATACATAGTTTCAGCCATATTATCTAATAGCTTAATAATCCTAGGAGTGATTTCATCAATATTTTTTGATTTTTCCCTCAATAAAGGATCTCCATCTTTAATAATTACTTTTATAGCCAAAATTCTTTCCCCCTTTACATCAACATATATGGATCTAAATCTATACTTATTTGTAAGTCCCTGTCTGTAAATTTATCCGACACAATTATTGTAATTTGATTAATAAGTGATATTATCTCTGATCCATCATCATATTTTATCATGCATTGAAACCTATTTCTATCTTTAATCCGTGAAATAGGTGAAATAACTGGTTCCAAAACTTCTATATCATGTCCTATAATTTTTTTTAACTCGCTAACAAAATAATTGCTTACTTTTATTACTTGATTTAATTCTCCATGACTAAAATTAATTAATATCAATCTTTTTAATGGTGGATAACCCATCATATCTCTATGCTTTAATTCTTTCTGATAAAAACCTTTGTAATCATGGTTTTTTGAGTGCTGTATGCTGTAATGTTCTGGCATATATGTTTGAATTACAACATTCCCAGATAGATGATGTCGACCAGCTCTACCGCTAACCTGAGTTAATAATTGGAATGTTCTCTCTGCTGCCCTGAAATCAGGTAAGCTAAGCGTAGTATCAGCTGCTATTACACCTACCAAAGTAACCGATTCAAAATCTAGTCCTTTAGCTATCATCTGTGTACCTAATAAAATATCAGCCTCGTGTTCTTTAAATGCAGTTAATATCCTTTCATGCGATCCTTTTGTACGCGTATTATCAACATCCATCCTAAGAACACGTGCACTCGGAAAAACCTTGAAAAGCTCCTCTTCTACCTTTTGCGTCCCTGTACCAAAGAAACGAATATGCTTACTGCTACACTCAGGGCATGTCTTTGGCCCAGTAACAGCATATCCACAATAATGACATCTTAATACGTTGTTAGTTTGATGATAGGTCAAAGATATTTCACAATGTGGACATTTTATTACATATCCGCAAGACCGACACATTACAAAGGTAGAATATCCTCTGCGGTTAAGAAAAAGAATAACCTGTTCTTTTTTAATCAAACACTCATTAATTTTATCTTGTAGAACTTCACTAAACATTAATCTATTACCTTTTCTTAATTCTTCACGCATATCAACTATTTCAATATTTGGTAATTTCCTGCCCTCAACCCTATTTGGCAACTCTAATAATATATATTTATTATTTATAGCATTATAGTATGATTCCATAGATGGGGTAGCACTGCCGAGTAATACTATAGCATTATTGTAATTTGCACGCCATTTAGCAATTTCTCTGGTATGATACTTTGGATGTTCTTCCTGCTTATAAGATGTTTCATGTTCTTCATCCAATATTACTAAACCAATATTCGAAAAAGGAGCGAATATAGCAGAACGCGCTCCTATGACAATTTTTGCATCTCCACGTTTTATACGTAACCACTCATCAAGTTTTTCACCTTTTGAAAGTCGCGAATGTAATACAGCAACTTTTTCCCCGAACCTTCCTTTAAATCTTTCAATCATCAGAGTAGTTAAAGATATTTCAGGTACTAAAACAATCGAATTTTTATCATTAATTAACATATAGTCTATTATGTTAAGATATATTTCTGTTTTACCGCTTCCTGTTACTCCATGCAAAAGTATTGTTTTTAAATTATTAGTAATTGCAGATTCTATTATTCTATTTAAAACATCTACTTGTTGAGTACTTAATATTACCTTTTTATCTCTAAAATCTTTATTATTAAAAGGATCTCTATCAATTTCTTTTTTAATAATTTCTATTATATTTTTTTGAACTAATGATTTTACTGTGGTAGAACTTATATTCAATTCCTTCAATAAAACAGTCAATTCTATTTCTTTAATATTATTTGAAATAAAATAGTCTAAAACTTCCTTTTGTTTTACTGCTTTTTTTTGTAGCTCAGAAGCTTTTCCCGTTATTTTATCTCTAGGAATCTTTAATTTAACTATATTAACAATCTTGCGTTTATTTTCATTTCTACATTTACTTTTAATTACTAATATTTCCGTGTCAAGCATATTATTTATTAAATCTTTTTTCTTGAGAAAATGTTTAAAAAGCATATTTAATTCAATCGGTTGATGTTCTTTTATGAAGTTATATATTTCTTGTTCGCTTTCAACAAGATTATAGTTATCAATATTACTATTGACCAAAAAAAACAATTCGACTTTAGATTTCAATGCAGTTGGAATAAGCATTTGTAACGCATGAAATAAATGTGTCGGAGGACCGCGCGCACGGGTTCGAGGAGCGCCTGGCCGCGATGCTCGTCGAGGTCGACAACCTGCGCGAGCTGGTGCCGCAGATGCTCGCCACCCAGCGGCAGAAGATCCTCGACCGCTGCGCCGAACTGCAGGTCGAACTGGACCCGCAGCGCCTGGAGCAGGAACTGGTGATGCTGGCGCAGAAGAGTGACGTGGCCGAGGAGCTGGATCGTCTGAGCACCCATGTGCGCGAGGTGCGCCGCGTGCTCAAGGCCGGCGGCGCCGCCGGTCGGCGGCTGGACTTCCTGATGCAGGAACTCAACCGCGAGGCCAACACCCTCGGCTCCAAGGCCTTCGACCCGCGCAGCACGCAGGCTGCGGTCAACCTCAAGGTGTTGATCGAGCAGATGCGCGAACAAGTGCAGAACATCGAGTAATCCCGCAGTGACAGGAACCCAAATGAGCGCCACGTCCGGCACCCTCTACATCGTTTCGGCGCCCTCCGGCGCCGGCAAGACCAGCCTGGTCAAGGCGCTGCTCGACAGCAACGAGCAGATCCGCGTCTCGGTGTCGCACACCACCCGCGCCATGCGCCCGGGCGAGGTGGACGGGGTGAACTACCACTTCGTCGCCCGCGAGGACTTTCTCGGCATGCTCGAGCAGGACGCCTTCCTCGAGCACGCCGAGGTGTTCGGCAATCTCTACGGCACCTCGCAGCGCTGGGTCGAGCAGACCCTCGCCGGCGGCCTCGACCTGATCCTCGAGATCGACTGGCAGGGCGCCCAGCAGGTGCGCCGGCTGATGCCGCACGCGCAGTCGATCTTCATCCTGCCGCCGTCGCAGGAGGCGCTGCGCCAGCGCCTGAACAACCGCGGCCAGGACAGCGAGGCGATCATCGAGCAGCGCATGCGCGAGGCGGTCAGCGAAATGAGCCACTTCGTCGAGTATGACTATGTGGTAATCAACGACCAGTTCAGCCATGCTCTGGAAGACCTCAAGGCGATCTTCCGCGCCCGCCAGCTGCACCAGTGCGCCCAGCAGCAGCGCCATGCCGGGTTGCTCGAACGCCTGTTGCGCTGAAGCGCCAACGCATTCGGCACTTCCCTAACCATTGGCGATTTTTTAGACTATCCAATCCGCCCGGCACTCCCGGGCCCAGCCGTTGCGATAAAGAGGAACACCATGGCCCGCGTCACCGTCGAAGACTGCCTGGACAACGTCGATAACCGTTTTGAACTGGTCATGCTCTCCAGCAAGCGCGCCCGCCAGCTGGCGACCGGCGGCAAGGAGCCGAAAGTAGCCTGGGACAACGACAAGCCGACCGTGGTGGCCCTGCGTGAAATCGCCGAAGGCCTGGTCAACTATGAAGTAGTCGCGCAGGAAGACATCGTCGAGGAAACTCCGCTGTTTGCTGCCTTCGAGGAAAACAACAGCGAGGAGATCTGAATTGCCAGGTCGACGTCGCGCGCCTGAAGTACCGGCACAGTCCGGTCTGGAGTGACCCCTTGCCCAGCATAGACGCCCTCGCCGACAGGCTTTACAGCTACCTCACGACGGACCAGGTCAACCTGGTCCGCCGCGCCTACTACTACGCCGAGCAGGCCCACGACGGCCAGCGCCGGCGCAGCGGCGAAGCCTACGTC
>CAZSSR010000060.1:0-8643 GCA_964609605.1 uncultured Bacillaceae bacterium
ACGTCTACATAATACCAACGGTTCCAGAAACAGTCAACACATTTTTAGAAAATAATATAAAATTTCTACAAACTTTGACATAATTGTTGGACGATAATAGTAAATAAATATTTAAAGTTAATAAGTTATATACTATAAAATATAGGATATAATTAAAATAAATAGAGTCAAAACTAATGTATTTATAAGGAGAATATTATGAAATTAACTGAGGAAAAGGTTTTTAAAGACCCTATCCACCAATATATTTATGTTAATGATAAGTTAATTTGGGATTTGATTAATACGAAAGAGTTCCAAAGATTACGTAGAATTAAACAGTTGGGAACATCATATTTTACATATCATGGTGCTGAACATAGTAGGTTTCCCCATTCTTTAGGGGTATATGAGATAACTAGAAAAGTATTGTTGCAGTTTAATAGAAATAATTATGATTTTTGTACTAAAGAGGAACAGCTCATAACACTTGTGGCAGCTCTACTACATGATATAGGACATGGACCTTTTTCCCATTCATCCGAGAAGATGTTTGGATTCAATCATGAAGCTTGGGCTGAGAGAATTATCTTGGGAAACACAGAAATAAATCTTTTATTAAAACAAATTGATAAAGAACTGCCAAAAATGATAGTAGATATAATAAGAAAAGATTATGATAATACAATAATTGTGAATTTAATATCTGGTCAATTGGATACTGATAGAATGGATTATTTATTAAGGGATGCATATTACACTGGAGTTAATTATGGAACCTTTGATTTAGAGAGAATATTAAGAGTTTTACGTCCATATAATAATAATTTAGTGGTTAAAGAAAGCGGAATGCATAGTATAGAAGACTATTTAATGTCAAGATATCAGATGTATTGGCAAGTTTATTATCATCCTGTTACTAGAAGTGCAGAAATCATTTTGAATAAAGTGTTTATCCGAGCAAAATATTTGTACAAAAATAATTATAAATTTTCTTATATGTTTAAGGCTCTAATAGATTTATTTGATGAAAATAGTGATCTTAATAATTATTTAGTGTTAGATGATGATTTATTTATTACTATAATAAAGTTATGGGTTAATGAAAAGGATATTGTATTATCAGATTTATCTGCAAGATATATAAATAGAAGATTATTTAAATATATAGAGTTTAGCTCTGATAATAAACAAAGAGCGGAGAGAATTAAAGTTTTTTTACAACAAAATGGAATCGACCCAGAATATTATTTGGAGATCGATTCACCATTAGATTCACCTTATGATATTTATCATCCCAAAGAGGGAAGCAATAGATCACCAATTTATCTTTTAAATAATCAAAATGATATAATTGAGATCTCTTATAAGTCAGATATAATTAAAGCATTAACTGAAAAAAAATCTGTCTCAATACATAGAATATATTATCCGTTGGATATATTAAATGAAAAAGGTTTAAATATACAATTTAATAGATTAGTGGAAGAAAGTCTTTAATGATAATAGTTTATTAATTTTATTATAGAGAGGAATGCTAGAGATGAATAACAAAAATACTTATTATATTACGACTCCAATTTATTATCCGAGCAATAAATTACATATTGGTAACGCTTATACAACAATAGCGGCAGATGTAATGGCGAGGTATAAAAGGTTAAGAGGATATGATGTATTTTATTTAACAGGTACTGATGAACATGGATTAAAATTGCAGAAAAGAGCTGAAGAAGAGGGATTGACTCCAATTGAATTTATCGACCCGATAGTTGAGTGGATAAAAGATTTATGGTTTAAATTAGATATATCATATGATGATTTTATAAGAACTACAGAGGAACGTCATATAGAAGCAGTACAGAAGATTTTTAGCAAATTACAAGAGAATGGTGACATTTATTTAGGGGAGTACGAGGGATATTATTGTATTCCTGATGAAGCAATTTGGACAAAACGACAAGTTGAAACAAAAAATGGTTACATTTGCCCAGATTGTGGGAGACCAGTTGAGAAAATTAAAGAGAAGAGCTATTTTTTTAAGATGTCAAAATATAGTAATCGTCTATTAAAACATATAGAGGAAAACCCAGAATTTATCCAACCAGAATCAAGAAAAAATGAAATGATAAATAATTTCTTAAAGCCAGGGTTAGAGGACTTATCTATTTCTAGAAGCACCTTTGATTGGGGAATTAAAATAAAAAACGATCCAGAACATGTGATATATGTTTGGATAGATGCGCTATCTAATTATATTACAGCATTAGGTTACCTATCGGATAGTCCAGATGAAAGAGAAAAGTTTGAAAGATATTGGCCAGCGGATGTCCATTTAATTGGAAAGGATATACTAAGATTTCATACTATTTATTGGCCAATAGTATTAATGGCATTAGATTTACCATTACCAAAACAAATATTTGGGCATGGTTGGTTATTGATGCCTGATGGTAAGATGTCTAAATCAAGAGGAAATGTAATTGACCCTAAATTTTTAATAGATCGTTATGGGGCTGATAGTGTTAGATATTTTCTTTTAAGAGAAATACCTTTTGGTAGCGATGGAATATTTACACCTGAGGTTTTTATAAAGCGTTTAAATGTTGATTTATCTAATGATTTGGGTAATTTGGTGAGTAGAACAGCAGCAATGGTTGAGAAATATTTTAATGGGATATTGCCAGAGCCTAAGATTATAACAGATTTGGATATAGAATTGATAAAGACCGCAAGTAACGTAGCAATAAAGGTTGAAGAATCATTAGACGAGATGATTTTTAATCAAGCGTTAACTAGTATTTGGCAATTGATTAATAGATTAAACAAATATATTGACGAAACAACCCCTTGGATACTTGCTAAAGATGAAGAACAAAAAGATCGATTAGGTACGATTTTATATAATCTAGCAGAAGGTATACGAGTAATTTCAATATTAATCCAACCATTTATGACAAAAACGCCCCAAAAGATATGGGAGCGATTCGATATTGATAGCTCACAGAACGGATGGGAACAGATTAAGTTGTGGAATATTATTAAACCCGGTAATAAGATTATCAAGAATGATGTAATTTTTCCGCGCTTAGACTTAGAAGAGGAATTAAGGATTATTGATGAGACAACTATTGGTATAAAAGAGAAATTAAAAATAGAGAAAGAAAAAGAAAATAAAAAAGATTTACAAAATAATTTAGAAATTAATATCGATGATTTTTTTAAGATTGATTTGAGGGTTGCAGAAATTATAGAAGCAGAAAGTATTCCTAAGGCTGATAAATTATTAAAACTACAATTAGATTTAGGATTTGAAAGAAGACAAGTAGTTTCAGGGATAGCAAAATATTATAGCCCAGAAGACTTAATAGGAAAAAAAATTATATGTGTAATTAATCTTAAACCTGTTAAACTTAGGGGTGAAATATCTAATGGAATGATTCTTGCAGCAACAGAAGGTGATAAGCTTGTGTTAGCAACTGTCTCAGCAGATATTCCGAATGGTTCTACTGTAAAATAATAATATGTAGGTGATTAATAATATGCTTATAGATAGCCATGCCCATTTAGATGATGAAAAATTTGATGGTGATCGAGCACAAGTAATTGAAAATGCGAGACGAAATGGTATATGTAATATAATTAACGTTGGTTATAACGAAAAAACAATTTTATCTACCATAGATTTAATAAATAAAAATGATTTTATATATGGAGCTATTGGATGGCATCCAAATGATGCTCATCAAATAAAAGAAAAGGATTATCAATTGATAGAGGAATTAGCTAGCAAGAATTCTAAAATTATTGCTATTGGAGAAATTGGACTTGATTATTATCATGATTATGCACCAAAGGAAGTACAACAAGAGGTTTTTGTAAAACAAATTCATTTGGCAAAGCGATTGGGATTACCAATAATAATTCATGATAGAGATGCTCACCAAGATCTAATGAATATATTAAAAGATGAGAAGGCTGAAGAAATAGGTGGAGTAATGCATTCCTATTCTGGTAGTTTAGAAATGGCGTTAGAATGTATAAAGTTAAACTTTTATATATCTTTTAGTGGTCCTATTACCTTCAAAAATGCTAAAAATCCGAAGAATGTAGCAATTAATATTCCTTTAGATAAGATTTTGGTAGAAACCGATTCACCATATTTAACACCAGAACCATATAGAGGCAAGAGAAATGAACCAGCTTATGTTAAATATGTTGCGGAAGAAATAGCTAAGTTAAAAAACCTAGATATTACAGAGATTAATAATATTACTACACAAAACGCTAAAAGAATATTTAGATTACAATAGTGAAATTATAAATGAACAGATAATTAATTATGGGGGAAAATTAATTGATTATTAAAGAAATTATTGTTGTCGAGGGTAGAGATGATACTGTTGCAATTAAAAGAGCAGTAAGTGCCGATACTATTGAGACAGGCGGATCTGCGGTTACAGAACAGATAATTAATAAAATAAAAAAAGCTCATAAGCTTAGAGGAGTTATAATTTTTACTGACCCTGATTTTCCTGGGGAAAAGATTAGAAAGATGATAAGCACAGAAGTTCCAGGAGTGAAGCATGCTTTTATAACAAAGAAAGAGGCAAGAGGAAATAAAGATATAGGGGTAGAGAATGCAACCCCAGAAGTTATAAAAAAAGCGTTAAAAGAGGCTAAGGTGGAATGGATTGAAGAACCATTAGAGAAAATATCATGGGAATATTTAATTGTTTCAGGATTAATTGGAGAAGCTAAGGCTAGAATGCGAAGAGAAGCCCTATGTGACACGTTGGGCATTGGATACTGCAATGGAAAACAATTGCATAAAAGACTGAGAATTTTTCAAATTTCTGAGGAAGAATTTATAAAAGCTTTAGAATCGATCGATGTAGGGGAATGAAAAAAAATTGAAGGATAATATTTCTAATATTACAGAAACCATAAGGATTATTAAACAGAACAATTTAACTCTTAAAAAAAGTTTAGGGCAAAATTTTTTAGTTGATTCTAATATTTTAGATAAAATTATAAATTGTTCAGATATTGATAGAGATACAGGTGTTATAGAGATTGGACCAGGGATTGGAGCTTTAACACAAAAGTTAGCTCAAAAAGCAGGTAAGGTTGTAGCAATCGAAATTGATCAGTCTTTAATTCCAATATTAAAAGATACATTATCTGATTATAAAAACATAAAAATTATAAATAATGATGTATTAAAGGTGTCGCTAGCTGATATTATTTCTGAAGAAATGAAAGGACTATCTAAGGTTCAGATAGTGGCAAATCTACCATATTATATTACTAGTCCAATAATAATAAAACTATTAACGGATGAATTAAATATAGATTCAATAACAATCTTGGTACAAAAAGAAGTTGCTGAAAGAATTAGTGCAAAACCGGGTGGAAAGGCTTATGGAAGCTTAACAATTTTAATCAATTATTTTGCTGAGGTTAAATTAGCCTTCTATGTATCAAAAAATGTTTTTATTCTAAAACCAAAGGTTGATTCCGCAGTACTTTATTTACAAATTCATAAGGAACCAATAATTGAAATAGATAATGAGGATTTATTTTTTAAATTGATAAGGACGAGCTTCATGCATAGACGAAAGACTTTATATAATAATCTTGCTTTTAATTTTTTTGATAAGGATGAAAAAAAAGAATTGAATGAAATACTTATAGAATGTAAAATTGATGGGATTAGAAGGGCAGAAACATTAAGTATAGAAGAATTTGCTAACTTAGCAAATCTAATAAACACAAAAATGCTAGAAATTTAAGTTTGTTTAAAATTAATTGTTGACAATTGGATTGCGTGACTGCTATAATTATTATTTTGTTTGACAAAAATACAATAATATGTTATACTCCTTGCAAAAGGGGTGTTAGTATATATGGCAGTTAATAACGCTCTAAATGCTATAAAACTTAATTTAGATCACTATATTGGTGAGAAAATAATGTTAAAGGCAAATGGAGGAAGAAAAAGAACGATAGAGCGGACAGGCGTTTTAGAGGAAACTTATCCCTCTGTTTTTATTATTAAGCTCGACGAGGAAAATCATTCATTTAAAAGAGTTTCTTATAGTTATGCTGACATACTAACTGCATCTGTAGAATTAACAATTTTCAGAGATAATGAACAATTTTTAATTACTAATAGTATTTTGTAAAAATAGAACTTTTTAAGTTCTATTTTTTTTGCTAAGATATGATTAGTCAAAAAACAAATTAGATAAAGAGGCTAGGGATAATCATTACTAGTCTTTTTATTTATTAGTTAAAATGTTAAAATATAATGACGAACTATTAAAGTAGGTGTAGATGTTGAAAGTATGGGAAAAAGCTCCTGCAAAAATAAATTTGACATTAGATGTACTGGGTATGCGTACAGATAGATATCATGAAATTGAAATGATAATGACTATGATTGATTTAGCAGATCGCTTATTATTTAAAGAAACTATTCACGATGAAATATTATTAGAATCTAATACATCGTTTGTTCCTAATGATGAACGCAATATAATTTTTAAGGCGGCAAAGCTTATTAAAAGTGAATTTAATATTAATAAGGGTCTAAATATATATTTAGAAAAAAAAATTCCAGTTGCAGCTGGCCTTGCAGGTGGGAGCAGTGACGCAGCAGCGACATTAAGAGGCTTGAATCGTTTATGGAAACTGAATTTAAGTGAAAATGAATTAATGAGGTATGGAGAGAAATTAGGTTCGGATGTTCCCTTTTGTGTAGTAGGAGGGACAGCGATTGTAAGGGGTAGAGGTGAGAAGGTAGAAAAAATAAATCCCCTTCCTCCCGGTTGGGTAATATTAGCAAAACCCGCAATTAGCGTATCAACTCAGGAAATATATAATAATCTTAATTTATCTGATATAAAAGTTCACCCAAAAAACGAGAAGATGCTTAAGGCTATAGATAATGGAGATCTCTCAGAAATATCAAAATTATTATTTAATGTATTAGAACCTGTAACATTTAAGCTATATCCTCAGGTAGAATATTTATATCAACAAATGAAGCAATATGGCGCAGACGATGTATTGATGTCAGGTAGTGGTCCAACTATATTTACTTTGGTAAATAAAGAATCAAGAATGAATAGGATATATAATGCATTAAGAGGTTTTTGTAAGGAAGTATATATGGTACGCTTATTGAAATAGCTGAAGTAACTATTTAATGCAATATTTACTTTTTTTAAATTCTTTATTACTAAATAGAAGGATTTTCAATTTATTTATCGAAAATTAAATACTAACATTGTTTTTCTTATCAAACCTATATAAATTTCAGCTTTATTGGTTATAAAATTTACTATTAACTTATTAACAGGATTAAGTTGGAATTTACTCAATCAAAGTTTAGCTGTATAGTAAAGGTGGTGAGATTTAATGGAAGTTACTGATGTAAGACTTCGTAAGGTTAATACAGAAGGTCGTATGAGAGCGATTGCATCTATCACATTTGATAATGAATTTGTTGTTCATGATATTAGAGTTATCGATGGGAATAATGGTATGTTTGTTGCAATGCCAAGTAAAAGAACGCCTGATGGAGAATTTAGGGATATAGCACATCCTATATCTTCATCTACACGGGAAAAAATACAAACTGCGGTATTAAATGAATATGAGCGCAGTAATGATAATGAAGAAATTGTAGCTGAGGCATAATTAAAATTTTATCTAAAATGATAGGATTAACAATTCCAAACAAAATATTCGAGTATTAATTTTATAAAGAAAATAGAAATATAATTATTTGATGTGTGCTATAATTCAGATAAGGTTAATACTTTGTTTGAATAAAGTGAGGTTTTAAAGATAAAGGGGAGCAAATAAAAGCTTTCCTTTATTTTATGCAAATTTTGGAAAAAACATTTTATAATTCACCTTGAAAACAGTCTTTTTTTAAGTTATAGTCAAAATGAATATTAAATGATAAATTTAATGGAGGTAAAAATGTTGAACGTTTATTCCATTGTACTGGCAGCCGGTCAAGGTGTTAGGATGAAATCAAAAATACCTAAGGTACTTCATGAAATAGGTGGTAAACCGATGATTGACCATGTTCTTGATAACCTGTCTGCATTAAATATCCAAGACATTATAGTAGTTGTTGGACATAAATATCAAGAGGTTGTTAATTACTTAGATGAAGACATTCAATATGTGGAACAAAAAGAACAATTGGGGACTGCACATGCTGTTTTACAGGCTAATTCCAAGCTTTTACAGAAAAAAGGCATTACATTGATAATGTGTGGAGATACTCCTTTAATAACAGTAGAGACATTAAAATCTTTAATAGAACAGCATGTTGAAACAAAAGCAGCAGCAACTATATTAACAGCAAAAGTAAGTACTCCTACAGGATATGGTCGTATTATTAGAGATAATAATGAATTTGTATTAAAGATTGTTGAGGAAAAAGATGCATCTAGTGAAAATAAAATGATTAATGAGATAAATTCTGGTGTTTACTGTTTTGATAATATAAAATTATTTCTCTTGAGATTGAGGAGGCTCCGGGAGAGATCGAGGAAGAGGAAGCCGCCGAAGAATACGATGATGATGAAGTCGCGGTTGATGACACCATCGCGGTGGAGGGGGATGCCGTCGAAGGAGAAC
>CAZSSR010000061.1:0-8611 GCA_964609605.1 uncultured Bacillaceae bacterium
ATAAAATAAGTTGATGCTAGCTGGAATAGTGGAACCATAATTATAAAACTTGAAAACATAGGTGTACCCATTAAGTAATATACCGCAGGAAATGCGAAAAGAGCTCCAAGTACAGAAGCATTAATATTATAAAACTTCACACTATAAATTGATAATGTCACTGAAAGAACTAATAATATTGGAATCGTTATTGGCAAATATATCCCCTCACTAATAAAATATTTAATAATATATACTTTAACACAAACAAAATATTATATCATCTAATTAAGATAGATAAATAATAGATTTCTTTCCAAGAATTATTTTCTTTTAGAAATTATTATTTATTTTTTTTATTTTCTGTTATAATAAAAAATATAATCTTTGTTTCCTTTTATGACGTATGATAAAATGATGTCGTATGAGAGTTATTATAATTTTCCCTATCTATTATATAGATGGGGACTTTTTTTACTACCAATTGTAGGCACACTTCGGACATAAATTATCATTAACATGTACTTTAGTTTTATAACCAATTCTCTCAATCAATAACTTGCCACAGTTGGGACAATACGTTGAATTATCAATATCAGCTATATTTCCAAGATAAACATAATTAAGATACTTCTTAGCAATATCCTTACCCATTATCATCTTATTAATTTCAGTTGGTGGTAAAGTCATATTGTATGCTGGGTAATAGCGAGTTAAATGTAATGGTATGTTCTTATCCAAATTAGCTATAAAAGAAGCTATTTTTTCAATCTCTTCATTTGAATCATTTAAACCATTAACCAATAGAGTTGTTATTTCTACGTGACATCTATTATAAGATGTTTCAATAGTTTTTAAAACCGATTTCAAATCTCCCGAACATATTTTATTGTAATAATCCTCATTAAATGATTTTAAATCAATATTCATTGCATCGACATAAGGCAATAATTTTTCTAACGGATCATTTTCTATATAACCGTTAGTTACAAGAACAATTTTTTTCTCCGGATACATTTCCTTTAATTTTTTTGACGTATCATAAACATATTCATACCAAATTGTTGGCTCATTATATGTAAATGCTATCCCAATATTATTATTTATATTTATAGATATATCAATTAATTCTTCTAATGAAAAATACTTACTATCAGATTTTTCTTTTGCGATAGAATAATTTTGACAAAAATCACATGTGAAATTACAGCCATAACTACCTACTGATAAAATATTTCTTCCCGGCATAAAATGATAAAGTGGCTTTTTTTCTATCGGATCCTCGGCAATAGATGTTATCTCCCCATAGTTTAATGTTTTAAGGTTACCATTAACATTTTTCCTAACAGCACATAACCCAAATTTACCATCCGCAATATTACACTTGTGTGGACACAAGAGACATTTCACAAAACTATCATATCTACTATAAAAAAGTGCATCCTGTTCCATATTCATCACCTAATAACATATTAAAAATATCGTACAATCTCAAATTTTTTAATTTCATATTTTTCATCAGGAGATATTCCAGCCTTTTGAAGTACTATCTTAAGCTGCTGTTCAACTGTGTCTATACCCTCTAAATCAGGAAGTAATAAACCAGAATTTTTACCGCTGCGAACTATTACCCCATACCTCTTTGCATCAAGTTCTTCTTTTCTTGCCTCAATAGGTTCAGTTAAAATATCAACAGAAAAATCTATCTCATCCATTTCATCTTCAGAAACTGGATTAAATCGAGGATCATATTCTCCAGCTTCTACAGCATTTCTAATTATTTCTTTTGCTACATTATCTGTAACCGGCGCTGTTGTACCAATGCACCCTCTTAATTGACCTTCTTTTGTTAAAGTAACGAAAACTCCTCTTTTAAGATTTTTCATTTCATCAGTAATATATTCGGGTTCATCCATATAATATCCATATAAAAGATAGTAGGTTAAACTTTCTCTAGCAAGTCTTACATATGGATTAAGATTTTCGACTTTTATATTAAATTTTTTCTTTTTATCAACTAATAAATACTTATACATACTGTCAACACTTTTTCCCAAATTAAATTTCATAACACTATATCCAACACCGAAAGTGCCTTCATAAGATAATAGCTCACCTATGACCGTATTACCATCCATTGCTCCAAGCATTATGTAGTATGAACGCAGTCCACATTCACTTGCTTTTTCTACTGTTAGATAATCCATATTAAACACTCCATAAACATCACCCTCACTCAATAATGAAACAATTTCATTGTCGAATTTTTCTCCGTAGGGACTATACTCATATGGACCATCTTTTATTAAACGATGTGATAAGTCTCCACTAGCAATAAATACTGCATTAATATCACTATCCATAATTGCAGCCTTTATGCACATTCCGAATTTATATAATTGCAGTTTTGGCAGCATACCATATGTAATATGAATAATTTTATAATTAGAGTATTCTTGATTAATAAAGTACAATGGAACTATGGAACCATGATCAAGCTCATAATTTATTTTATATTTTTTTGCTGTACTATCCGTAATTTTTACAACAGCAATCTTTTCTTTCTTAGCATTGCTGACTATTTTATCAGTTAAAATAGTGTCGATTTTTAAATCTATTTCTATATTATCAGCGTTAAATTTTTTTAAATTACCACTAATAGATTCACCACTAGAAATTGCTATCGCATCACTAAATAACGGTCCATGTGGTGTAATAATAATAATCGTATCAGGTTTTATTTTTTCAATTTCCTTGCCTACTTTATGACAAGCATCAGAAGTTTTTCTTATCCTTTCTTCTTCTCCTCGCCCAATATCAGGTATTATTATTGGCGGATGCGGCATTGTATAAAATGCTGATATTTTCCCCATTTAAATCATCCTCTCAGTAAATATATTATTAGATAATAAATTATTTTTAATAGATTACTTTAATAATGACACACTAGTTTTCTTTCATTATAATAGAAGTAATATCGTAAATAAAAGTAATATTTAATTATAAATGTGAAAGGAATAATGTAATGACAATAAATAAAAGATTAGTTGTTGGTATAAGCGGTTCTAGCGGTGCAACCTTAGGTATAGAATTATTAAAATATATGCAAGAATATTCAAACTGGGAAACACATCTCATTATTTCTAAAGGCGCAGAAGCTACAATTAACCTAGAAACATCATACTCGCTTAAACAGGTGAGTAACTTAGCTCATACAGCATATTCAATTGAGGATATAGGTGCAAGTATTTCTAGTGGTACTTTTAAAACTGAAGGTATGGTAATAATTCCTTGTAGTATGAAAACAGTTGCTGGTATTGCATGTGGTTATTCTGATAATCTTCTTCTAAGAGCAGCGGATGTAATTATTAAAGAAAGAAGAGAATTAATATTAGTTACTAGAGAATCGCCTTTAAGTCCAATACACTTAAAAAATATGTTAAATTTAGCAAAATTAGGTGTAACCATAATGCCACCAGTACTCTCATATTATAGTAATCCCAATAATATTGAAGATATGAGTAAACATATTATTGGAAAAATCCTTGCTAGATTTAATATAGAAATGCATGGTTTTACGAGATGGGAAGGAAGAACTGATAAGTAAAAATAGATGGATTAATCTCCATCTATAATATTAATTCGTCCTTTGTATAATAAGCAATTCCCAATGCACCTGGACCTACATGTGTCCCTATTACTGGTCCAATCGAACAAATATTAACAACAGATTTAACCTTCAATCCAATTATCTTAGCAAGCTCATTAGCTTCACCTTCACAATTAATATGATGAACAATTACTTCTCCTAAACCAAACTTATTGATATTATCAATAAAAATATCAACTATTTCTTGTAAGGCACGTTTTTTTGTTCTTACCTTATTTAATGCAAAGGTTTCACCATTAGATACAGTCAAAATTGGTCTTATTTGTAACATGGAACCTAATAGTGCACTAGCAGTTCCAATTCTTCCACCAATTCTTAAATATTCTAACGTATCAGGTATAAAAATAAATCTACTTCTTTTAATATTCTTATTAGCTTCCTTAACGACCTCTTTAATACTCATACCAGCTTTTGCCGCTTTAGCTGCAGCAAGTACTGCATAACCTAACTGCATACAATTGGAACGCGAATCTATGAGCTCTATCTTCGCTTCGGGATATTTCTCTAATATCATGTTTTTCACTAATAGCGCTGTTGAATATGTTCCACTCATTTTAGAAGAAATAAATACACCTACAATATCCTTATTTGCCTTAATATTTTCCTCGAAAACTTGATAAAATTCTTCTATAGAAGGTTGGGAAGAAGTTGGGATTTTTTTACTACTACCTAATTTTTTATAAAATTCGTTATTAGTAATATCTATTTCCTTTATCACTTCATCGCCAAAAACGACACTTAAGGAAACAACAGAAATATCATATTCCTCTTTTAAATATTCTGGAATATAAGATGTACTATCTGTAATTACTTTAATAGCCATTATACCAACACCTTCTTATTTATTTTATATTATGTATTTGTATCATATGATTTATAATAATATATCTTTTAAAAACGGTAAAATTTATATCTTAATTCTTCTTAAATGTATTCAATTTTTGCAACAATTTCTATTACACAGCCGTCTTAATACTAAATCATTTTAATATAATATAAAGGAGGATATTCATGAAAATATTTAAAAAGAATCATGGTTATAAATTAATAATCTTTTTAGCTTTAACAGTACTGGTTTTTACTCTCTCTGCTTGTGGATCTTCATCAGCACCAAAGGATTCATATATTATGGAAGACTCAGCTAATTCTATAGATAGTGGTGCTATTCCAAGTGTAGCGCCAAGACCTGAAGCAGTTGAATCAATTGGTTTTACTTCTCAAGTTAAAAACGACGCTTATCAAGCTGAACAAAAAATAATTTATAATGGAACTATAAATATTGAAGTAAATGAAATAAATGAGGCTACTGATGCTATTGAGAATGCAGTAAAAACTGCTGGTGGATACCTATTAAATTCAAATAAATCTGAAAATGATCAACGTTATTATGCAAGGTACGAATATAAAGTTCCTGTAGATGGGCTATATCCACTTATTGATCAAATTAATGATATGTCAATTGGTAAAATTACTGATCAATATATTAATGGTAATGATGTTACTGAAGAGTATCTCGACATTAACTCTCGTTTAAAAGCGAAAAGAATTTATGAGGAAAGATTACTTGACCTATTCAGCCAAGCAAAAGTAACTGAAGATCTACTAAAAATCTCTAATGATTTAAGTATAGTTCAAGAAGAAATAGAACAACTTGAAGGAAGACAAAAATATTTATCTTATCATGCAGATAATTCAACACTGATAATAGAAATGCAGCAATATAAAAACAAAGTTGCTCCTACAGCAACATCATGGGAAAAATCACTTGATGGTTTTAAACAAAGTATAGAATTTATTAAAGATTTATTTATTGCCGCATTTGTATGGATTGTATCTTCATTGCCAATTCTTATCTTAATTTTCATTATTGTTATTGCTTTATGGTTCTTTGTAAGAAAAAAAATAAGACCTAAGAAGAATAACATAACTTATAGTAATTATAGCAATATAGATTCAGATAACACTGATAATAACGATAAAAAAAGATAATAAAAAACAATAAAATCCTTCTTAACATTTGTTGCAATTCTAAATCTTGTTAAGAAGGATTTTTTATTCTATTTTAATTTCAACTTTTTTAATGAATCTGCCAAAGCAGAATTAAAAGGTTCTGTTGTTTCCTTTTTTTGTTGTTTTAAGTAACTATTCACATCACTTTTTGAAGCTCTTCCCTTTTCCTTCTTTTTTCGTTCATTAAAGGTTGATAATTTCTCTTTATAACCACATTTGCAAACAAAAACTTGTCCTTCACCTTCGCCTCTTAGCTCTAATTTTTTATGACAGTTTGGACATCTTGCATTAGTTATTATCGAAAGCCCTTTCCTATATCCACATTCTCGATCCTGACATATAAGCATTTTACCTTTTTTACCGTTAACCTCTAATAAACTTTTTCCACACTCAGGACATTTTTTTGTTGTTATATTGTCATGTTTAAAACGAGCTTCACTATTTTTTATCTCTTTTACAATCCGTCTCGTATAAACTTCCATTTCTTTAATAAACGCCTCATTACTTTCAATTCCTTTTGAAATATTCTCTAACCTTTTCTCCCATTCAGCAGTTAACGCTGGGGATCTTAATTCATCTGGTACCAAACTTAAAAGCTGTTTTCCTCTTGAAGTAATTAAAACATCCTTTCCCTTTTTTTCTATAAGAAAAGTATTACTTAATTTTTCAATAATATCTGCTCTAGTAGCAACAGTACCAATTCCACCAGTTTCCTTAATTATTCTTATTAGTTCTTTATTCTCGTTGCTCATATATTTAACTGGATTTTCCATTGCAGAAAGTAAACTAGCTTCATTAAATGGTTGTGGTGGCTTTGTTTTACCACTAGTCAAAATTAATGAAGATATGTTTAAATTATCACCCTTACTTAATAAAGGGAGTTTCTGTTCCGCTATATCATCACTAATTTCTTCTTCACTATTATTCTCATGCACATTTTTCCAACCCAAACTTATTATCATTTTCCCTTTAGCTATAAAAGATTGATTACCAATCATAGCGGTAATTGTTGTTTGTTCATATTCAAAAGGTGGAGATAAAATAGCAAAAAAACGTTTTACAACTAAATCATAAATTTTTCTTTCTTGTGAACTTAAATTATTAATAAGCACCGTTTGTTCGGTAGGAATTATTGCATGGTGATCGGATACTTTACTGTTATCGACAAAAGAATTATTTGCTTTAATCGGTCTTTTTAAAATATTACTAGCGATTGAAGAATATGTTCCCACTCCGCATGCTTTTAAGCGCTCTTCTATAGTATCCACTATATCTTCAGTTAGATATCTTGAATCTGTCCTAGGATATGTTAGTAGTTTATGAGTTTCATATAACTTCTGCATAATTGATAATGTTTCTTTTGCAGAAAACCCAAATATTTTATTTGCATCCCTTTGAAGCTCTGTCAAATCATAAAGTTTAGGTGCAAATATTTTTTTGTGTGTTTTATTTATATCTATAATTTCAGCATTTTCATTTTTAATAGAATTTATTGTTTTTGTTATATACTCTTTATCAAATGATTTTACTTCTTTTGTTTTTTTATCTTGCCACATAAGCTTTAAACTATTTGCGTCAGCAACTATACCATAAAATTCTTTTGAAACAAAAGTTTGAATCTCCTCTTCACGTTTAGCAATCATCGCTAAGGTTGGAGTTTGAACTCTTCCACAAGATAATTGAGCATTATACTTACACGTTAAAGCGCGTGTTGCATTTATTCCTACTATCCAATCAATTTCAGCTCTCGCAACCGCAGAAGCAAATAGTTTTTCAAATTGTTTGCCATCTCTTAGCTTATTAAATCCTTCTATTATAGCTTTATCCGTTACTGATGAAATCCATAAACGTTTTAACTGTTTATTTATCCCTACTTTTTCAATAATCCAACGAGCAACTAATTCACCTTCTCTTCCAGCATCAGTTGCAATTATTATTTCTTTAACATCAGACCTAATCATCAATCCACGAACAACATTAAATTGTTTACTTGTTTGTTTAATAATTGTCAACTTAAATTTCACTGGTAGTAAAGGTAAATCCTCTAATTTCCACGTTGCATATTTTGCATCATATGTATCTGGATCAGCCAAAGTAACTAAATGCCCTAATGCCCAAGTAACTATATAATTTTGACCCTCAATAAAACCATTCCCCGATTTATTACATTTTAAAACTCGAGCAATTTCTTTCCCTACTGAAGGTTTTTCAGCTAAAACTAATATTTTACTCATAAAGGTATTCCTTTCACATTGCTTGCTTATAAATATAATAAAATTAAGGAGAAAGATTTCCTTTCTCCTTAAATAATTTTCCTAAATGTTAAGTATTACTTAGGCTCAGCTACTTCTCTTGGTCCTTCCCAATCATCAGGTACTGGTGGTGGACTTTCTAATGCTTCTGCTAAACCTGGTTGTGCACCTCTAGGATAAACACCATTTCTTGATTGCCATACAAGATAATCGCCTTGTCTAACTGTTATTAATTTAAGGTCAACATATTCTTGAACCATTGGTATAATTACATCTCTGTAAGGTTCAAACTCTGCTGGAGCCTCAGCAGCTGGTTCTGCTGGAGCCTCAACAACTGGTTCTGCTGGAACTACCGGTTCTGCTGGAGCTGGGGTTTCTGACCCACATCCAACGATAGATACAGACAGCATTAAAACCATTAAGATTATAAAAAATTTATTAAATTTCATTTAACTAACCCCCCATTATAATATAATAATTTGGATTTTTTTTCTTACCATTCTTTAGAAAATTGACATATGAAACTTGATGGAAAATTATTTGAAGATGCTCTCAATCGCCCCCCTACTGGATAATTAAGAAACTTGTTAATTAGCTACTTCTTATTTCATTACATTCAATCTCCGTGATTATTATACCATAAATAATTCAGGATATTAATGGTTTATTGTTATATTAGATATTCACAAATTTATTTTTT
>CAZSSR010000062.1:0-8387 GCA_964609605.1 uncultured Bacillaceae bacterium
ACTCATAAATTAATGTAAACGAAGTAAGCAAAATACAAATAATACTTAACACTACTAAAGAAACATTACGAAATGCTTTCAAGATACCACCCCTAATTATTCATTTTAATATGTTAGGTATTTGCCAATCAATTTCTATGATATTTAATTCCTTTAAGATTTTGTTAGACCTTGAAAAAGGTTTGCTACCAAAAAATCCTCTATACGCGGAAAGTGGACTTGGATGTGTAGAAGTTATTTGATAATGCCAAGGAGAGGTTATTAATTTCGCTTTATCCTGTGCATTTTTACCCCATAAAATAAAGATGACAGGTTTTCTCCGCTGATTTAATATTGAGATAATCTTATCAGTGTATTGTTCCCATCCGACATTCTTATGTGAATTCGGCTCACCCTTTTGTACAGTTAATACAGCGTTTAATAATAATACCCCTTCTTTTGCCCACTTAATTAAATATCCATTGTCGGGTATATAGCAGCCCAAATCATCCCGCAGTTCCTTAAATATATTTAATAAAGAGGGAGGAATGGATACATCTGGCTTAACAGAAAAACCTATACCATGAGCTTGCCCTTCTCCGTGATAAGGATCTTGTCCTAAAATCACAACCTTTGTTTCGGAATAAGAAGTAAGGCGCAAAGCATTATATATATCCTTCATATCAGGATAGATTGTCTTTGTTCGATATTCATCAACAAGAAATTCTCTTAATTTTAGATAGTATGATTTATGGAATTCCTCATCCAAATAAGTATCCCAATCATTTTCATATATATTCATAATATTATTTCTTTCTTTTACTTAATTCCATTTTTATCTCATCCACTTGAATACCCTCATTAACCATTAATACTAATAGATGATAGACTAGATCGCTAATTTCATACACTAATTCCTCTTTATCATTATTTTTTGCACCAATTATAACTTCGCTTGTCTCTTCACCAACTTTTTTAAGAATCTTATCCAACCCTTTTTCGAACAAATAGCATGTATATGAATCCTTAATAGGATTTAATCTTCGCTCTTTAATTAATAAATATAAATCCTTTAATATTTCATCTTTTTTCTGAATGTTTTTAGCTTCAAAAACATTATTAAAAAAACAAGAATATGCACCGGTATGACAAGCAACGCCTGTTTGCTTAACTTTTACAAGAATTGTATCTCCATCACAATCATAATAAAAGCTTTTTAGCTCCTGAATATTTCCCGATGTCTCTCCTTTTTTCCAAAGCTTTTGTCTACTTCTACTAAAATAATGAACCACACCTTGTTCTAAGGTTTTTGTAATCGCTTCTTTATTCATATAAGCTAGCATCAGAACTTCTGATGTATTTATATCTTGAGTTATAGCTGGTACTAGACCTGAATTATCAAATTTTATTTTATCTAAAATCTCATTTATATCCATTATCATACACCCCTAAATTCTAATCTCTACTCCATTATCTTTTAAATATTTTTTCAAATCAGAAATACTTATTTCACCAAAATGAAATACCGATGCTGCAAGAACTCCGTCAACATTTGCATATTTAATAGCCTCATAAAAATGTTTCATTTTACCTGCTCCACCAGATGCGATAATCGGAACATTTACCGAATCAGAAATCTTTTTTAACAGCTCAATATCATAACCATTTTTCATTCCATCTTCATCCATGCTATTAACAACTATCTCCCCAGCACCTAACTCAACACCTTTTATCGCCCATTCAACTGCGTCTAAATTTGTTTTTTCTCTTCCACCCTTTACATATACACTCCAAGAGCCTGTTTCATTCTTTCTCACATCCATCGATAAGACAACACATTGGGCTCCAAACTTCAAAGCTGCTTCTTTAATAAGCAAAGGATCTCTAATAGCTGCTGAATTGATTGACACCTTATCTGCACCCATTCTTAGTATATCTGTAAAATCGTCTAATGTTGAGACTCCTCCACCAACGCAAAATGGAATATTAATATTTCGAGCAACCTTTGCAACAAACTCTAAAGATGTTTTACGTTCTTCATGAGAAGCAGTAATGTCATAAAAGACTAATTCATCGGCACCATTTTTACTATAAAATTCACCTAATACCTCTGGGCTATCAACATCCTGAATATCCTGAAATTGTTTTCCTTTAACAACTCGACCATTTCTTACATCCAAACAAGGTATTATCCTTTTTGTAAGCATTGCATAGCCTCCTTAAAATTAATCCTGTTATCGTAAAGGGCTTTGCCAATAATACATCCATAGATATTCATTTCATTAAGTTTGATTATATCTGCAATCGAACTAACTCCACCGGATGCAATGATATTCAATGAAGTCTCTTCAGATATAATTTTATATATTTCAAAATTAGGTCCTTCCAGCATTCCATCCTTTGAAATATCAGTATATACTATCGTTTTAACACCAATTTCCTCCAACTCATGGCAAAGATCTAAAGAATTAACAGAACTAACTAGCTCCCAACCGTGAACAGCTACATATCCATCCTTAGCATCGATTGATACTACTACTTTATCTCCACCAAATTCCAATATCATTTCCTTCAATATCTCTTTATTTTCAATTGCAATTGTTCCCACTATAACACGTTCAACGCCCATCTCGAGTAAATTTCTCGCCTTTTCGACAGTTCTGATTCCGCCCCCTATTTGGATTGGTATTCCAATATTCCTGATAATATCTTCTATTGAATCTTTGTTAATAATTATTTCGCTTCTTGCCCCATCTAAATCAACTAAATGTAGATATTCAGCGCCTGCATCTTCCCACTTTTTTGCAACCTCAAGTAGTTTGTTAGAATACACCTTTACTTTTGAATAATCCCCTTGAGTAAGTCTTACACATTTATTATCCTTCATATCAATTGCTGGTAGTAAGATCATTTTATTATCTCTCCATATGCTTTTAGAATATTCAGCCCTACATCGGAACTTTTTTCAGGATGAAATTGCATGCCATATATATTATCCATTTTAACTATTGCAGGAATCAATTCGCCATAATTTGTGGAAGCAATCAATTCTTTATTTGAGGAATTAATATAATAAGAATGAACAAAATATACATAATCGTTTTCGTTAATATATTTTAGAATATGGTCATTCGTATTAAATGTAAGATCATTCCAACCCATGTGTGGAACTTTTAATTTGTCACTGAGCTTTGTAACTGATCCTTTAATATATCCTAGTCCTTCATATTCACCATTCTCATAACTTTTTTCATACAAAAGCTGCATGCCAAGACATATACCAAGCAAATATTTACCTTTTTCTACGTGTTGATTGATTAAGGGTATTAGCTCCTTAGCTTTTAATAAGCTGATTGCATCCCTAAATGCTCCTACCCCAGGCAATATTAGAGTATCTGCAGATATTATATCTTCCTTACTTCCTGAAATCATTGTTTCAATACCAACTCTTTCACAAGATCTAGATATAGATTCTAAATTGCCTAACCCATAATCAACAATTATATGCAATTACAGAACCCCCTTTGATGAAGAAACATTATCTGATTCTATTCTTACTCCTTCTTTTAATACTTTGGAAAATGCTTTAAATACAGCTTCCATTTTATGATGATCATTATCTCCATAATTAAGATTAATATGAAGAGTAATTCTGGCCTCATTGGTAAAGGCTCTGAAAAATTCTTTAAAATTTTGTGTATCCATCTCACCTATTTTTTCTCGTTGAAAATCAATATTATACACAAGATAAGGACGATTGCTTATATCTAAGGCAACACTGCATAAACATTCATCCATTGGAATACTGATATTAGAATATCTTGTTATCCCTATTTTATCTCCTAGCGCCATATTAAATGCCTGTCCTAAAGCTATGCCGATATCCTCAACTGTATGGTGGTCATCTATATGTGTATCCCCTGAACATTTTAGCTTTAAATCAAATGAACCATGAAACGCAAATAAAGTTAACATATGATCCAAAAACCCAATACCCGTAGCTATTTCTGCATTGCCTGTACCGTCAAGATTAAATTCTACTAAAATATCTGTTTCTGAAGTTTTTCGTTCTATTTTAGCATTTCTCATTTTTAACAATCTCCTCTAAAATTTTTATAAATATCTTATTTTCCTTTTTATCACCAATCGTAATTCGATAGAATCCGTCTAAATCGCCCGAATATTCTCTAATTTGAATTCCTTTTTCAGCTATTTTATCACCAAGATTAATTATATCTGATTTTGCAAAGATAAAATTTCCATATGATTTAAATATTTCAAATCCTAATTCAGAAAATTTATTTTCTAAGCTCTCTCTTTCTTGTCTAACAGAATCCGCATAAGACAAAATTTTATCACGATTTTTAAGTGCTTGTATTGCAATATATTGCGATAAATAGCTTATGTTATAAGGAGTTCTAACTCCATTTAGGATTTCTATTAATCTCTCATTTGCGACCATATAACCTAACCTTATTCCTGCAAGACCAAAAGCTTTTGAAAGGGTCCTTAAGATAATTAAATTTTCATAATTATTAATTTCCTTAACCATCGTTTCTGAACAAAATTCAAAATAAGCTTCATCAATAACTACTATCGAATCAGTACTCTCTAGTAATCTGATTAGATCCTCTTTTTTAGATAAGTAACCTGTTGGATTGTTAGGATTTGATACAAAAATAATCTTTGGATTTAATTCCTCAGCTTTTTCTATTAGTTTATTCATATCTAATGAAAAATCTTTATTGCTTTCTACTCCAATAAATTTAGTTGAATAAATTTGACTAAAAACAGCATACATATGAAATGTTGGTACAAAGCTTAAAATTATTTCATTCTTATCTGCAAATGTTTTTATTATTAGCTCGATAAGTTCATTCGAACCACTACCTGCAACTATGTTAGAAGGTTTCATCCCAACATATTTACTTAGCTCTTCACGTAATTGAGTTGAATTACTATCTGGATAAAGGTTTAATGCAAAATCTTTATTTATTAAGATGCCTTCACCAAATACTTCCTCTAATAGTATGTTCTTCCCTTCATTTGCATCAAGCTTAATTTCACATGGCGCTTGTTTTGGAATATATCCTTTGAAATCTCTCAAGCTTTCTTTTACCAAATTCATTATTACGCCTCTCCTTCAAATCTGATTTTTACTGAATTTGCATGTCCTGTTAGCCCTTCATCAGTTGCAATTATTATAATTGAATCCTTAGCCTCTTTTAAAGCCTCTTTACTGTAATATATTAAAGAGGTCTTCTTGATAAAATCTTCGACACCTAGAGGTGAAGAAAATTTTGCTGTTGAACTTGTTGGAAGTGTATGATTTGGACCAGCATAGTAATCTCCTACAGGCTCTGGCGTAAATTCTCCTAAAAATATTGCTCCTGCATTTATTATTCTCTTGCTTATCTCCATGGGGTTCTCTGTGATTATCTCTAAATGTTCAGGAGCTATTTCATTTGCAATTTCTATTGACCTATCCATCGTTGATGTAATAATTATCTGCCCATAACTCTCAAGAGATTTCGTAATTATTTTCTTTCGCTCAAGCGTTTTTACTTGCTTATATAGTTCCTCAACTACCTTTGTTGCAAGTCCTTCTGAATTTGTTATAAGTATTGATGCTGCCATCTCATCATGCTCTGCTTGAGAAATCAAGTCAGCAGCAATATAACGCGGATTAGCTGTTTTGTCAGCTATTATCAATATTTCACTCGGACCAGCTATCATTTCTATACCAACATATCCAGACACTCTTTTTTTAGCCATAGCCACAAATATATTCCCTGGTCCAACGATTTTAGAAACTTTTGGTATGCTTTCTGTACCATAGGCAAGTGCTGCAATTGCTTGAGCTCCACCCACCTTATATATTTTGTTAACCCCAGATATTGCTGCCGCTACTAAAATTGCATTTCTTATTTTTCCCTCATTTGTAGGAGGAGTTACCATTATAATTTCTTTTACCCCAGCTATTTTAGCAGGAATAGCATTCATCAACACAGTTGAAGGATAAGCTGCTTTTCCTCCAGGAACATAAATCCCAACCTTTTCGATTGGATTTACTATTTGACCAACAAAAGATCCATTATTATCTTCTATTGTGTATGATTCCCTGATCTGTTCCCTATGGAACCTTTCAATATTGTCTTTTGCCTTTAATAATGCATCATATAATTCTGCTTCAATATTATTAAAAGCATATTTAATCTCATCGGTTACTAACATATTGCTTATTTTTACCTTATCAAACTTTGCTGTATACTCAATCACTGCTTTATCTTTTCTTTCTCTTACATCATTAACTATCTCTTTAACGATTTTATTAATCTCTTCATTATCAAATTGATTTCTTTCTAAGATCTTGTTTAGATAATTATTATCTTTATTAGCATTAATAATTTTAATCACTAAAATCACCTATATTCTTATTTAATAGCATTGTTATCTCTTTGATTTTTTCATATTTGAATCTATAGCTTATCTTATTTGAAATCAATCTCGCGCTTATATTATACATATCTTCAATTACCTCTAATCCATTAGCTCTCAACGTATTACCAGTTTCGACTATATCTACTATTACATCAGATAAGCCAACTAATGGAGCTAATTCAACTGATCCATTTAATTCAATAATTTCTATCATTTGATTTTTCTTTTCAAAATATTTTTTTGCGATATTTGGATATTTAGTAGCTACCTTCAAAATTTCATCTTTACTATATACTTGCTGTCCACTCTTACCAGCAATCGATAATTTACATCTACCAAAGCTCAAATCGAATATTTCATAAATATCTTTATCAAATTCAAGAATTGAATCTTTACCAACTATTCCTAAGTCAGTAATACCCTTTTCTACATAAGTAACGACATCAGCAGGCTTAACATATATATAACTAATTTTTTTTAGTTCATCTTTAAATATCAACTTTCGTGTATCTAATTCAAGACAGTCCCCTAACCCAATTTTTGTTAAAATATTACTGGCATCGTCACCAATTCGACCTTTAGATAATGCAATTGTCAGATACTCCAATGTGTTTCTCCTCCCTCATTAACAATTCTCATCAGCTCATCTAAATCTATTGAAAATCCTATAGCTGGTACCTTCCTACCAAATAAAGATGTTAATGAATCGTATCTCCCACCACTAATTATTTCATGACGGCAATTTGGATAATATCCTTTAAATATAACTCCATCATAATAATCAAGTTCAGTTATCATTGATAAATCTAAATGTATATTTGAATAAAAATCAGTTTCCTTAATTTCTAGTATTGATTCCTCTAATTCGTCTAATGCTTTTTTCATATCATCGTTTAGATAATATTCCCGTGCTAATTCCGTTACTGTAACAATGTCACCTTGAAAGGTTAAAATATTTTGCAGAACATTTTTTATGTTTCCTTCTATATTAATAATTTTGAGATAATTATTTAATTCAGATATATTTTTTTTATATATTAGATTTTTTAACTCTTCAGCAATCTCCTTAGATTTTAATTCCTCTAATAATCCTTCTATATACTTACTACTACCCATTTCTAAAATATAATTATTATTATATTTTTTTAGAATATCCAAAGCCATTATTATTATACCCTTATCCGCTTTTAGAGAATCCTC
Source organism: uncultured Bacillaceae bacterium (assembly GCA_964609605.1). GTDB lineage: Bacteria > Bacillota > Bacilli > Tepidibacillales > Tepidibacillaceae > CAZSSR01. The sequence goes on from CAZSSR010000062.1 coordinate 7,621, forward strand.
ACCTAAATATTCGATTCCTATCTGTTTCATTTCTTTAATATTTGAATTAACTCGATTTCGATAGATTGTCGTATAATAAAAAAGCTTTAACTTAATACCATCTTTCCATCTAGGAATTAAGCTTTTAATTATATTCATAGTAATATCTGGTCTTAAAATTAGTACTTTACCATTTCCTCCAACAATCTTTACCATTGACTTCTTCAATATTCCACTATTTACAGCAATAAAGCTATCATACTCTTCAAAAATTGATGGTTCTATCTGTGTATATCCGTCATTTACAAAAATATTCTCAATTTCCTTCTTCAGATAATATCTTTTTTTACTATAATCTAACTCATCTTTTATTGTTAAAAATTCCATTTAGTTTACACCTTCCTTATATAAAAAACCATATAGGTCTATACCTATATGGTTAAATAACAATTAAATATTATCCATCATAGATACTAACCCCGTAAATTTTTGTATCAGAACTAGGGCTTGTATCTGCGAACATTCTAGTTCGTTATTACAACCCCTTACAGCTATGATGATGGTAATGATATTGTGTTTTTAACTGATCTAAATATTTAATCATTATAATCTCTCCATGCTTTCATTCTTTTATAACTTAACCTCAAATTATTATTTATAGTATAACATTAAATGATATTTTTACAATTATTTTTTATTTTTTTATATCATACGAGCTTTTCAAAGATACTATTCTATTAAATACTATTTTCTCTTTTGTTGTATTTTTTGGATCAACACTAAAATAT
>CAZSSR010000063.1:0-8184 GCA_964609605.1 uncultured Bacillaceae bacterium
TTTATAATGTAGTTTTCTTTATTGCGCAATATTAATTTTGATATTTTATTTTAGGAATTGTTAAGAAAAAATTATAATAACCTTCCTTTTTCTTGTCTTTATCATTTCCCTTAGCTGTTAATTTTTCGCTTGTAATATTATTAGTTAAGCTAAAGTTCCATTCTAAAATATCATTTCTTGTATAATAGATACTTTCTTTAATGCTGTTTCCCATATATAATTCGTCCATTATTTCACCTGATACCTGGACTTTAATTGTAATATCACCATTATCTATGATATTTATTGTCGAAACATCAGGAATGTCAGCTACAATTTCCGTATGTTCTTTATTATATTTTTCTACTGGGAAGGTTTGATAATAGATTTTATTAGTGTGATAATTTTGATGAAATAGGGTTCCCTGCCCTGATGAATAAGCACTTGGAGCAGAGTCTATATTGTTATAGTGTACTGCATCAGTTGTTGTTGCTTCATTAGTTCCGTTAATAGTTCCACGTTCAATAAAATCTATACTTTGATTAATCCATTTTTCAACTAATTCAGCATCATCACCAGGATAATTTAAAGCAAACTCATTATACAATCCTACTGCATCACCAACATATTTTTTAAAATTAGCATAAGCAGGACTTATATTTTTCCAGGGTTCATATATCCAGGTTCTAGCTCCGAGGTTATTACTTCCTACTTGATCATCAGGGAAAAATACATTATTAATTTTACTTCCACCTCTACTATATCCATGATAACGATATTCGCCACTTGTATAGTATGCTTCACCAGTTGGATTTAAGGTGCTAGATTTAAAATCATTAGGATAAATTGAACTGTGATCCCCATAAACAACAAGATTTAATTCTTCCCATAATTCTTTATTAAAGTAGAATTTATTACCACTAACAGTAATATAGTAAGGTAAAGAAGTGTCTAAAAATTCATCAATCTTATATTGCGACCAGTCACTTTGTTTAACTAAGGTGTTTCCACCATCATATGTAAGAGCAAAGACAACGGTTGATTGGAGTAATAAAATCAAAATCAGTATTAAAATAAGTGATTTTTTTATTGTTTTCACCACCCTTTAATTTATTTCTTTTACTTCATTATCTGAAACCCAAATAGTACCACCACTATCCCCATAGCCTAAATGCACGTTTCTATTATTAATAACTACCTTTTTATCTACTCCCCCAATTTGTGTTCCGTTATAATTCAACATATTTTTAAATAAACTTAAAAAATAATCTGCTTCACCTTCAAATAATTCCTTTGCAAAAATTTGCAAGAAATCACCATAGCGATCTTCAAGATAATTATAATAAGTTATCCCATCAGAATAATGTTCATAGTGTTTCCAAACTACTAAAGTATAAGGATATCTACCTTCTCTAAAATCTAAAGTTTGAATAGTAAAAGACATATCCATATGAGGAATTTTTTCCATTGTTGGCAGTTTAGTAGTTTCAAAATCAGGGAAAAATTGAGTGCCTAATGATTGTCTGTAAGGATTATAGCTTATGTCAAACCAACCATTATCTTGATGTTGAATTGCCTTTATTTTATCGTGGATAGTTATTACTTCATTAACTATCTTTCCTTCATCGTTTATTGGTGCGTAGAAGGGATATTCTCTTTGGATCCACCCTAATTCACTATCCTTTTCATCAACTGTCACCATGGTAGAGGATAGACTTCCAAAATCGAAAGGCTTTAGTAGGTTAGGATATAATAGTCGCATAATAACGGTACTTGCTTCTGCTCTTGTTGTATATCCTCTTGGGTCAAATATTCCGTTTCCTTTTCCAGTTAATAAACCAACCTGATAAGCTGTCAGGACTACATCTTTATAGTTATCATTAATCAATGAATAATCATTAAGACTATCTCTTACTACATTTTTAAGATTATCTTGAGCTAAGACATTATCTTTTGCATAAGCATTAACGATAATATATGACATTTCTTCTCGTTTGATTGCTCTTTGGTAGTTAGCAAATTGATCGGGTGCGATTATCTTTAATTCCTTAGCTTTATTAATATAAGGATCAGCCCAGTAACCAGTAATGCTTTTATCAGGATAATATCCTAATGCTATTACTGTCATTTTAATAAATTGATCCACCTGGACTGCTTCACCTGGTCTAAATGTTCCATCACCATATCCATTGATAATTTCTAAATCTACTAACTTAACTACATTTTGATAAGCCCAATGATTAATACTTATATCGGGAAATGGATTAACACTTGCTAAAACAAATGATGTAGATGTTAAAAGTAAAACAATGATTAATAGTACTATTGATATTTTTTTCACTTTGTATATTCCCCTTCAGATTAAAATTTTTTACTTATTGGTATATTTTACATTATTAGACACTTATCTCTCAATTCCTGCATATTATGTTAAATTATAGTCAGCAACAAAAAAAAGACACAAGGGAATGGTTCCCTTATGTCTTTCTAAATTCTCTAGATGCTTGGCATAACTGTTCTTTTGTGTTCACTGTTTCTATGTAAGCTTTCTATTTTTTTTATTACTTCTTGGCTGCCTTCTCCTGTTAAAAGATATTTATCTAACTCATAATATGTAAATCCCATTTCCTTCTCATCGGTTTGTCCTTCCCATAAATCAGCTGAAGGAGTTTTATTGATTATTTCCTTAGGAATATTTAAATAACCTGCCAAAATCCTTATTTGATGTTTTGTTAGGCTTCCAATTGGGTTAAAATCGGCTAAGCCATCTCCACCTTTTGTCATATATCCAATATAGGTTTCAGAATAATTGCACGTGTCTGTAACCAAATATTTTTTTTCTCCAGCTATGGCGTATAATGTTGTCATCCTTAATCTAGCCTTGATATTTCCTCTTGGTACCTTACTTATTTTTATCTTTTTTTCAAATTCTGCTACTAAAACATCATTAGTCTTATCCAGATCTATTGTCATTAGTTGAAGCCCAATCGTATCCACTAATATATCCACATCATTTTTATGGATTGGGTTTGAAAGCACTGGCATCCATATGCCTTGGACCTTCTCCCTACCCAATGATTTTATACACAAAGCCGCTGTAACTGCACTATCTATTCCACCAGAAATCCCAATAACTACACCATTAGCTTGTGCTTGATCAACATAATTGCTGATAAATTCGATTCTTTTATTATAATCTTCTTCTATATTTTCTTGATATGCAAGCAAAATACTTTCAAACTTGTCCAAAAGGAACAACTCCTTGTGTTAAACAAATGTTTTAAAAATTTTTCTTTATTAAAGCTTAGAGATACTTGTTCCATCTGTTGCAGGTGATACAGTCATAACCTCTACTTCTAAATTCTCTTTAATTCTTAAAAGATTTATAATTTCATAAACTTCAGTTAAATCTTCAGTTTTTGCAAAAAATAAAATAGTTGGACCAGCTCCACTTAATGCTGTACAAAAAATACCGCTTTTTTCTGATAATTCTAAAGCCGCTTGTAATCCCTTGATATTTTTTTGCCGATAAGGTTGATGAACTCTATCTTTCATTGCTAAATGCATTTTTTCTACTTGATTAGTTAAAATATACGCTAATAACAAAGAAGAATGTCCAATATTAAAGGAAACATCCTTCAACGGAATTTTATCTGGAATTAATCCTCTTGCAAGCTCTGTTGATAAAGTATATTTTGGAATCAGTAACACAATCTTAAGTGATCTTGGAAAAGATAGTGTTGATATTTGAACCTTTTCCTCCCCATCATAAGCAGTTACAACAAAATCACCAAAGATTGATGCCCCAACGTTATCCGAATGGCCTTCCAATTTTGTTGCTATTTGAAATAATTCCTCTTTTGTTTTAAGATTCCCAAGTAATTGATTCGCAATAAATAATCCACCTACTATTGCTGTCCCACTGCTTCCAAGTCCCCTTGATAAAGGTATATCACTTTTAATTTCCATTGCAACATTCGGTATTGTCTCATTCTCAAGATCAAATAAATATTTCATCGATTTATAAATAAGATTACTTTCGTCTTGAGGTAAAGATTCAAGATTATTACCTATTATTTTGATAGTAGTCTTCTCTGCAAGCCTAAATTTAATCGTCAAATAAATTTGAAGAGCTAATCCAAAGCTATCAAAGCCTGGCCCTAAATTAGCAGTACTTGCTGGAACTTTTACTTCATACATGTATGCTTCCTCAACCATTAGCTCTTCTCCTTTCAAGAATTTATTGCTCTTAATACTGCCTGATAATCGCTTTCTATTGGTTTCAACTCTGTCTCCACCATTTTAACAGCTATATTCGGATCCTTTAGACCATGACCTGTTAAAACACCAACTACTAAGTCGCCCTCTTTAAAATACCCGGTTTTGTGTTTTTTCAAAATTCCTGCTAATGATGCTGCCGAGGCAGGCTCTGCAAATATACCCTCTTTACTTGCTAATAATTTATATGCATATAATATTTCTTCGTCAGTCACATAGTCGATAAAACCATTAGATTCTTTTGCAGCATTTACTGCACCATCCCAACTTGCAGGATTCCCAATTCTAATAGCTGTCGCAATTGTCTCTGGATTTAAAATACGTTCACCTCTTACAATTGCAGCTGAACCCTCTGCTTCAAATCCAATCATTTTTGGAAGCTTAGTGCTTTTATTAGCATTTTTATAATCCTTAAATCCCTTCCAATAAGCAGTTATATTCCCTGCATTCCCAACAGGAATTGCCAAATAATCTGGAGCATCACCTAGGCAGTCAATAATTTCAAAAGCAGCTGTTTTTTGTCCCTCTATTCGATAAGGGTTCACAGAATTCACCAATGTATATTCATCATTTTTTGAAATTTCTCTAACAATATCTAAAGCCTCATCAAAATTACCCTTAATTGATATAACCTTAGCTCCATAAACTAATGCTTGAGCTAATTTCCCTAATGCTATATTTGCATCTGGAATAACTACAATACTTTTTATCCCAGCCTTTGCTGCGTAAGCGCTTGCTGCTGCAGAAGTATTTCCGGTTGATGCACAAATAATAGTTTTGCAACCAGTCTCTAGAGCTTTTGCCACAGCAAAAACCATCCCTCGGTCTTTAAATGATCCAGTAGGATTCATTCCCTCATACTTGAATAATAATTCTATTCCCAATAGCTTAGACAAATTTTTCGCTTCAATCAATGGTGTCTTACCTTCACATAAAGTTAGCATTGGAGTGTTTTCTGTTACTGGCAGATATTCTTTATAATGCTCTATTATTCCCTTGTTTAACATTTTTATTCCCCTTCCTCAACTGGATACACGCTATTAACTAGATTAACTACATCTAATTCTTTTATATCTTTTAATAAATTATTCATATTAGCTTTTGATGTCGTATGAGTTATAATTATTAGCTGAGCCTTAGTTTCTTCATCATCTGGTAATTGAAGTATTTCCTGCAAACTAATCATATTAATAGCAAACAATTTAGTTATTTTTGCAAGAACACCAATTTTATCAATAACTTTTAACCTTATAAAATAACGATGTTTAATCATTTCATCAGTTTTTATTTTCTTAGGACGATAAGGGGCAATATTCTCCCCATATAAACCCATTTTATTATATTTTATTACACTTACTAAATCAGAAACAACTGCAGTAGCTGTCGGTAATTGACCAGCACCTGAACCATAAAACATTGTCTCACCAACAGCCTCCCCATAAACATAAATAGCATTGTTTACCCCATCTATTTTGGCTAATGGATGATCCTTACGAACCATCGTCGGTTGTACACTTACTTCCAATTGTTCATTATTTAACTTTGCAATTCCTAATAACTTTATGACATAACCTAATTGTTTACCAAAGTTAATATCCTCCTCAGTCACATTGGTTATTCCTTTAACGTACACATCATCAAATTTTACATCCATATTAAAAGCAAGATTACTTAATATAACCATCTTCATTGTTGCATCTAAACCTTCTATGTCAGAAGTTGGGTCTGCCTCAGCATAACCTAACGCTTTTGCTTTTTCTAACATTGAATCAAATGAAAGCTTTTCTTCACTCATTTTTGATAGAATATAATTCGTTGTCCCATTTACTATTCCAACAATTTTAGTTATCCGATCAGAAGAAAATCCATCTACTAGAGAACGTAAGATTGGAATACCACCTGCAACACTCGCTTCATAAAAAATATTCCTTTTATACTTATTTGCTTGAAGATTTAATTCCGTTCCGTGAATGGCAACTAAATCCTTATTTGCTGTAACTATATGTTTGCCTTTTTCGATAGCATACATTAAATATTTAAACGTTACTTCTACATTACCCATAACCTCAATAATTACTTCAATATCTGGATTATCCAAAATTTCGTAAGGATCTGTAGTTAGAATATTCTTATCTAAAAAGATATCCCTTTCCTTATCGATATCCTGAACAAGCACTTTTTCAATCTTAATATTAACACCTGTTTTCTGAGTTAAATCCTGCTTATGTGCTTCAATTATTTTTATAACTCCCGACCCAACAGTTCCCAAGCCTAATAGTCCAACCTTTATTGTATTTTCTTCTCTCATAATTCCCTCCTGTATAATAATCCTTATTGTTCAATAAACTCAAATTCATATTCACTTATTTTTACGCTATCACCATTCACTGCTCCCATTTTTCTTAGCTCTTTATCTACACCCATTTTTCTTAATATTCTTGCAAAACGTAATACCGATTCATGTTGATCAAAATTAGTCATCTTAAATAATTTTTCGATTTTTTCACTTTCCAGAACATATATATCATTTTCTTTCTTTATACTAAATTTATCCTCATCTTTTGCTCTAAATTTATAAATCTTTTTATCTTCAACTTTAACTTCTGTATCTTCTACTAATGGTTCAACTGGCAGTGAATCTAATTTATCTGCAATGGCATATAATAGTTCCTTAATTCCTTTTCCTGTCACAGCTGAAACGGGATATATAGGATAATCGTCCTTTACCTTCTTTCGAAATTCAACTAAATTATCTTCTGCACCAGGTAAATCCATTTTATTAGCTACAATTATTTGAAACCTTGTCATTAAATTAATTGTATAATTTTCTAGCTCATGATTAATTTTTAACCAATCATCATATGGATTTCGAGCTTCAGTAGCAGCCATATCAACTACATGAACAATTATCCTCGTACGTTCTATATGTCTTAAGAATTGATGACCTAACCCTGCTCCAAAATGAGCACCCTCAATTAGTCCTGGAAGATCAGCCATAATAAAGCCTCTTCCCTCGTCAACCTCAACAACACCAAGATTGGGAGTTAAAGTTGTAAAGTGATAATCAGCAATTTTTGGCTTTGCCTTTGATACAGAGCCTAATAATGTTGATTTACCAACACTCGGAAACCCAGCCAGCCCAACATCAGCCAAAACCTTTAATTCTAGGACAATATATCTTTCTTGCCCTGGTTCTCCCTTTTCGGCAATTTCTGGAGCCGGATTCGCAGGAGTAGCAAATCTCATATTACCACGGCCTCCACGGCCACCTTTTGCAACAACAACCTGTTGTTCGTGACGTGTAAGATCCACTATCAATTCTTTCGTATCATCATCAATTACAATCGTACCTGGCGGGACTCTTACAATCTTATTTTTAGCATTGGCACCATGTTGCCCTTTAGTTCTCCCATGCTCACCACGGTCAGCCTTAAAATGCTTCTGATAACGAAAATCTAATAATGTTCTTAACCCTTCATCAACCTGAAAGATAATGTCCGCACCTTTTCCTCCATCGCCACCAGATGGTCCACCTTCAGGAACGAATTTTTCCCTTCTAAAGGACTTTTGTCCATTACCTCCATCGCCTGCTTTTATATATATTTTAACTTTATCAACAAACATCACTACACCTCTATGCCTTCCTTAATGGAAAATGGATATCAACAATAAATCTTTGATCTGTATTTAGACCAATAACGAATTTACCATTTTCCCTAATCATTTTCTTTTCAAGCTTCATTATCCTATTGTAACTCTTAGCTACATTACCTTCAAACTCAAAATTAATAATCAAGTAATCACTATTATTACCAAAAAACAATGATAAATTTTGTCCGGTTGTACTATCAACAACCAAATATATTTCTTTAATAATTTTATCTAATATCTCATAAACCAATTTTTCATTATATCTCCCTTTTACTA
>CAZSSR010000064.1:0-7849 GCA_964609605.1 uncultured Bacillaceae bacterium
GAAGAAAGTTTTATATATCCAAAAGAGTTAAATCCAGATATACCACAAAGTGTCGAAAATATTATTTTAAAAGCATTAATAAAAAATCCAAGTAAAAGATATTCTTCTGCAAATGAAATGTTACGAGACATTGAAACTGCATTAGATCATGATAGGATTAATGAACCACAACTACAAATTGAAAATAATGAAACTTTAGATAATCAACATACAATTATATTACCGTTACTTGATGGTTATGGAAATCAACATTCTAACGAATTTAGGAAAGTAAAAAATAATAAGATTCTTAAGAAGATACCTTTTATATTTGCATTTATTGTTATAATTACTATAGGAATATTTAGTTATCAGTTTATGGAGGCGAAATTTGCATATCCTGAATTTAGTATGCCCAAGTTAGTAGAATTAGAGAAGAGTGAAGCTGTTAAGTTATTAGAGGGACTTAATATGAAATATACTATTGAAGAACTGGCTGATAATGAAGTGGCTAGTGGTTATGTAATAAAACAGGAACCTCTTCAAGACACAATGGTTAAAGAATCGCACGAAGTAATTTTGTATATTAGTTCAGGAAGAGATCAAGTTACTATGCTTGATTTGACAGGAAAGCAAAAGAATGTTGCTGAGTTTTTACTGAAACAGCAAGGCTTCAAGGAAGAAAATATTGAATTTATATATGAATATAACGAAGAAATGCAAAGTGGATTAATATTTAAACAAAAACCGTTAATAAATGAAGATATAATTCTTGAAGAAACAAGTGTGATTCTGTATGTAAGTCAAGGTAAAGAAAAATTTGAAATGCCAGATTTGACGGGTTTATCCTTAGCAGAAGGCGAAGCAACTTTAATGAAGTATAATTTAATAAGAGGAAAAGTAAATGAGAATTATAGCCTTGAACAAGAAAAAGGGAAAATATATAAACAGTTTCCTTTTGATCCAGGAACTGAAGTTACTATAGGTGATCAAGTAGATTTGTTTGTTAGCTTGGGTTATCCAAAAGATGCAAAAACAATCCCAAGTGATGTTTTAGTTGTTCAAGATGAAAATAAGAGTTCGGAAGTTACAATTATAATTTACGATTCACGAAATAAGAATATTACTACGAAAAAGGAATTAGTTACTGGAAGTAAATATTATGTGATTGATTTAATCTTATTGCCAGATTCGAAAGGAACTATAACTATCTATCTTGATGAGGTGTTATATCAACAGAAGACAGTATATTATTATTAATTTGGAGGAAAGTTATGCCTAAAGGGCAAATTATTAGAGCTTTAAGTGGATTTTATTATGTATCTTATAATGAAAATATATATGAATGTAAGGCAAGGGGCATATTTAAACAAAGGAAACAATCCCCTTTGGTTGGAGATTTTGTTGATTTTGATATTACTGATAAATTAAAGGGTTATATTACTTTGTTAATGCCACGTAAAAACGAATTACGTAGACCACCTATTAGTAATATAGACCAGGTTATTTTAGTCTCCTCTGCTATAGAACCGGAATTCAGTACTTTATTGTTAGATAAATTTTTAATACATGTTGAAAATGCAGGAATTGATCCAATTATTTGTATTACGAAAATTGATTTAATAAATGATATGATAGTTATCGATAATAAAATAAAAACATATAAAAATATTGGTTATAAAGTTATTAAAACAAGTAAGTACGGTGATGGTATTGAAGAGATTAGAGAAGTTTTAAAAGGAAAAGTCTCAGTCCTTTCTGGTCAATCTGGAGTAGGTAAATCATCTTTGCTTAATACTTTATTACCAAATTTAGAATTAGATACGGATGTAATTAGTAAAAAACTAGGTAGAGGAAAACATACGACAAGAGAGGTTCAATTAATAAATTTACCAAGTGGAGGTATGGTTGCTGATACTCCAGGTTTTAGTCAATTGGATTATAGTGGAATAAAGTCGTATAATTTAAGTATGCTATTTCCAGAAATAAATAAATATACTGGGAATTGTCGTTTTAGAGCTTGCTTACATTATAATGAGCCTAATTGTTCAGTTAAAGAAGCATTGAAGGATAAATTAATTGATCAAGACCGATATGAACATTACTTGTTTTTTCTTAAAGAAATAATAGATTTGGAAGAGAATAAATGGAGGTAAATAAAGTGATTAAAATAGCACCATCAATTTTGTCAGCAGATTTTTCTAAGCTAGCAGAGGAAATAAATTCTATCGAAAAAGCTGGAGCAGATTTAATTCATATAGATGTCATGGATGGACATTTTGTGCCTAATATTACAATCGGACCTTTAGTTGTTGAGGCTATTAAACCAATAACATGTATTCCATTAGATGTGCATTTAATGATTGATAATCCAGAAAAATATATAGATATGTTTGTGAAAGCTGGTGCAGATATTATATCAATTCATGTAGAGGCAACAAACCATCTGCACCGAGCTATTTATATGATTAAGGAGCTTGGAATTAAGGCAGCAGTTGTTTTAAACCCTGCAACAAATTTAAATACAATTGATTATGTAATTGATGATTTAGATATGGTTTTATTAATGACAGTAAACCCTGGATTTGGGGGACAGTCATTTATACCAGGTTCAATAGCAAAAATTAAAGCATTAAGAGATATGATTGATATAAAAGGCTTGAAAGTTGACATTCAAGTTGATGGTGGAATAAATGATAAAACATATAAACCGGTTATCGAAGCAGGTGCCAATATTTTAGTTGCGGGTTCTTATATTTTTGGTCATGATAATCGAGAATTAGCAATAAAGCAATTAAAGATGATATAGTATTTATAGTTTATTTATATGGTACAAGCTATTGACATATTATTAGAAAAAGTGTTATTATATTTTTTAATTGATAATTGAATATAATTGATTTTTACCTTATTGAGAGTGGTGGAGGGACTGGCCCTATGAAACCCAGCAACCGATATAGTTTAATAGCTATATAAGGTGCTAAATCCTACAGCGTATGCTGGGAAATAAGGATACTAATAGGAATTAAAAGACCTAAAGGCTATCCTTTAGGTCTTTTATTTTTTTTAATTGCTACATAGATAGAGGGGGTTTTTAGATGAGAAGGTCATATGATGAAATTAATAAAAAGATTAAAGAAGGAAAAGCAGTTGTAGTTACAGCTGAGGAGATAATATCAATTGTTAAAGAAAAAGGAATAGAGAAAGCCTTTGAAGAGATAGATGTTGTAACGACGGCCACGTTTAGTCCAATGTGTTCATCAGGGGCATTTCTTAACTTTGGGCATTCTGACCCTCCAATAAGAATGGAAAAGGTTACTCTAAATAATGTTTCTGCATATTCAGGGTTAGCAGCAGTTGATTCATATATCGGGGCAACTGAGCCTTCAGAAACAGAAGGAATAAAATATGGTGGCTCCCATGTAATTTGTGATTTAATTGATGGGAAAAAAGTACATTTAAAAGCCACTTCACATGGAACAGATTGTTACCCATGCAAAGATGTTGAAGCATTAATATCATTGAATTCAATAAATGAAGCATATTTATTTAATCCAAGGAATAGTTTTCAAAATTATGCTGCTGCAACAAACACTTCAAATAAAATATTATATACTTATATGGGGACTTTGCAGCCTAATTTAAAAAATATAACATATTGCACCTCTGGAGAACTTAGTCCTTTGTTTAATGATCCCTTTTATCGAACAATAGGGATAGGAACCAGAATATTTATTGGAGGTGCACAAGGGTATGTATCATGGCAGGGTACTCAATTTAATGTTTCGAGAGAAAGAAACGAAAAGGGTATACCAGTTGGTCCTGCAGCAACTCTTGCTGTAATTGGTGATTTAAAGGAAATGAGTACAAAATATATTAAACCTGCAGTAATAGAAAATTACGGAGTATCAATGTATGTTGGGATTGGGATACCTATTCCAATATTAGATGAAGAAATGTTGAGATATGTAATGATTGAAAATAAAGATATATATACTAATGTATTTGATTATAGTGTTCAAAGAAGAGATAAACCGATAGTTTGCAAAGTAAATTATCAGCAGCTAAGAAGTGGTAAAGTTGAAGTTAATGGTAATAATGTTAGAACTAATACAATGTCAAGTTTATATAAATCAAGGGAAATTGCTAATAAATTAAAAGAATTAATCAGTAATAGTGAGTTTTTATTACAGGAGCCAATCCAAAAATTTCCGACAAACAATAATGGTTTAAATTCATTAGAGAAAATAGATTTTAAAGTGACTGAGAGGTTGAATAGTTATGCGTAAAGAATTAATTGTGATTAGCAAAAACGAATGTGTTCATTGCGGAACTTGTACAGCTGCTTGTACAACTGGTGCGTTAACACTTGAGACTGATACATGGATGTTGGTTTATGATGAAAGTAAATGTACTCATTGTGGACTATGCATTTTAGCTTGTCCATTAAATATTATAAAAAAAGTAAGTTAGTTAGATTGCTATGTATGAAGAGAGAATTTATCGAAAACATATTAATTCTACGGATTTAGTGAGTTTTACTGTAGTTGAACGAGAAACGGATTTACATGTGTCTGCTAAACATAATTTAGAAAAAGAAATAAGGGAATATCTAAAGTTTTATAGAAAACAAATAATGGACTATATAAATAAGAATCCATTATTTCAAAAAAGCCTAATTCCAATTGAAGTAGAAGATAAAGTACCAAAGATTATCAAACATATGGCCTGGGCTGGACAAATGGCAGGAGTTGGTCCAATGGCAAGTGTCGCAGGTGCTATATCTCATTATGTAGGAAATGATATAATTAAAATTACTAATGAAATAATTATCGAAAATGGCGGAGATTTGTTTATTAATTCAGTAAATGATAAAAATGTTTTAGTATATGCAGGAACTTCACCTTTTTCAAATAAAATAGGTATTACTATCAGAAAAGAAAAGATGCCTATTGGAGTATGTACCTCTGCTGGAACTGTCGGACATTCCTTAAGCTTTGGTAATGCTGATGCGGTGGTTGTTATTTCTAAGGATACATTGTTAGCAGATGCGGTAGCAACTGCGGTTGGTAATATTGTAAAATCAGAAAATGATATAAATTATGGTTTGGAATTTGGTAATTCGATAAAGGACATTGAGGGAATTCTTATAATTATTAAAGATAAACTAGGAATTTGGGGAGACATTCAATTGATTGATGTAAATAAATAATAGTATAAGAGGCGAGATAAATGTATATTAAAGATATTTTTTTAAAAAAGAAACCTGTTATTTCTTTTGAAATATTTCCACCTAAAAATGATTCATCTATTAAAACAATATATAGTACAATAGACGAATTAATACCATTAAAGCCCGATTACATAAGTGTTACTTATGGTGCAGGTGGTAGTTTGAACAATAATAAAACTACTGAGATAGCTTCATATATAAAGAATAAATGTAATATAGAAGCGCTTGCTCATTTAACTTGTATCACATCAACAAAACAAATAATAAATAATATATTAGAAGAATTAGAAAAAGAAAATATCGAAAATATATTAGCGCTTAGAGGGGATATTCCTCAAGATGTAGATAATAATATTATTGACAATTTGCAATTTAAATACGCGATTGATTTAGTTAATCATATTAATGAATATAAAGAATTTTGCTTAGGGGGTACATGCTATCCAGAGGGTCATATAGAGTCAAAAAATATTGATAAAGAGCTTATATATCTTAAAGAAAAAGTAAATGCAGGCACTGATTTTATAATTAGTCAATTATTTTTCGATAATAATTATTTTTATGAATTTAAAGATAAGGCTAGAGCAATAGGCATTGACGTACCAATTCAAGCTGGAATTATGCCGGTTCTTAATAAAAATCAAATAAATAGAATTGCAAATTTATGTGGTGTAAATATTCCTCAGAAGTTTATTAGAATTATGGATGGATATGAAAACAATCCAGAGGCATTAATGGATGCAGGGATTGCCTATGCGACTGAACAAATAATTGATTTAATATCCGCTGGTGTTGATGGAATTCATATCTATACGATGAATAATCCAAAAGTAGCGCAGAAAATAAGCGAAAATATATCATCTATTGTTAATGCAACAAATAGTAATAAAATCCAAGAATAATTTTTTGGAATAGAAGGTGATTGTTTGTATATAGATAAAAAAGAAGTGTTAAGATATTTAGGTCATAAAAATCAAAAAATTGATGCAGTGTTAGATAATTTAATTGACGAATTAATAGATGAAATAAAAGAATATATCCAACCAAAATATACTTATAAAGTATTCCAGATAGAAAAAGATGAAAATGAAATTAAATTAGTTAATAGTAATTATACTTTAGAAGGTAAAGATATATATAAACATCTAATACAATCTAATCAATGTGCTATATTAGCGACCACACTTGGAAGTATGGTTGAAAATAAAATTAAATATTATGAGAAAGCAGATCTAACAAAGGCGTTAATCTTAGATTCTTGTGCAACTTGTGCTGTTGAAAGTTATACAGATGATATTCAAGAGAAGATAAAGATAAAAGCTATTGAACAAGAATTAGGAATCACTTATAGATATAGTCCAGGATATGGTGATTTTCCGATAAATACCCAACATATAATTATTAGATTATTGGAAGCAGATAAAAGAATTGGTCTTACTGTTACAGACAGCAGTGTATTATTGCCTCGAAAATCCATAACGGCGGTTATTGGGTTTCAAGATAAAAATATAATTAGTGTTCATCCGGGGTGTAATAGTTGCGAAAATAAAAAAATATGTAAATACGCGAAAGAGGGTAGTTACTGTGGCAAATAAATATATATTCGAGCTTATATCTAAAGATGAATTCTTATTTTTTGACGGTGCCATGGGAACTATGCTACAAGATAGAGGTTTAATAGCAGGTGAAATACCTGAAATCTATAATATTTTATATCCCGAGAAGATTATTGAGATTCACGAGTTATATATTAATGCTGGTGCAAATATAATTACAACAAATACCTTTGGAGCAAATGAATTAAAATTGCAAGATACTGGCTATTCGGTTGAAGATGTTATAACTGAAGCTGTAAGATTGGCGAAAAAGGCTAAAGGAGATAAATATATTGCTTTGGATATAGGACCAATTGGACAATTATTAGAGCCTATTGGCACATTAGCATTTGAATATGCTTATGAAATTTTTAAAAGACAAGTATTAGCAGGGGTAAATGCTGGAGTCGACCTCATTTTAATTGAGACAATCTCAGATTTATATGAGGCAAAGGCAGCTGTCTTAGCAGCTAAAGAAAATAGTGAATTACCTATAATTTGTACGATGACTTTTGAAGCTGATAAAAGAACATTTACTGGGACGGATTCTTTATCGATGGTTACTTTGCTTACAGGACTGGGTGTAGATGCTTTAGGAGTAAATTGTTCTTTAGGGCCAAAGGAATTATTGCCTATCGTTGAGGACATACTAGAATATTCTTCAATACCTGTTATTGTACAGGCTAATGCTGGACTTCCAAGAATTGAAAACGAACAAACTATTTATGATATTACTCCAGAGGAATATTGCTATCATGTAAAGAAAATGGTTGAAAAAGGCGTTAAAATTATTGGCGGTTGTTGTGGAACTAATGATAAATTCATAAAGGAAATAGTTAAAGAATTGCATAATATAAAGCCTAAAAACGTTAGTAAAAAAGAGTATACTGCTATTTGTTCATCTTCAAAAACTGTAATTTTAGGTAAAGGGATTAAAATTATTGGTGAGAGAATAAATCCTACTGGAAAGAAAAAATTTAAAGAGGCTTTAAAAAATAATAACATTGATTACGTTTTAAATGAAGCTATTAACCAACAAGAA
>CAZSSR010000065.1:0-7834 GCA_964609605.1 uncultured Bacillaceae bacterium
CTCAGTGGTAGAGCATCGCCTTGCCAAGGCGAGGGTCGCGAGTTCGAATCTCGTCGTCCGCTCCATCTATTTATTTGGCGGCATAGCCAAGTGGTAAGGCAGAGGTCTGCAAAACCTCTATCATCGGTTCAAATCCGTTTGCCGCCTCCAAAATATAGTGTGCCGGGGTGGCGGAATTGGCAGACGCACAGGACTTAAAATCCTGCGGTAGGTGACTACCGTACCGGTTCGATTCCGGTTCTCGGCACCATTAATGTTCATTTTGACTACGCCGAATAAACTTCGAAGCTAAAATGAAATCGTTGTGCCCGTTAGGGTGCACCATTAAAGTACCAATGATTATGCGCCCTTAGCTCAGCTGGATAGAGTGTCTGACTACGAATCAGAAGGTCGGGGGTTCAAATCCCTCAGGGCGCGCCATATTACAGAAGTCAGATATCAGAGGCCAGACTGGATGGAATTGGCGAAAAAGACTAATACGAGATTATGATATGCCGATGTGGCGGAATTGGCAGACGCACCGCACTCAAAATGCGACGGAGTTTCTCCATGCCGGTTCGACTCCGGCCATCGGCACCATATATACTCAGATGAACTTCGATTAAGAGCGCAACCTCGTGTTGCAACATCGAAGCTTGCACTTCCTGTGCTTTTGCCCGCTAGGGTGCACCATTCCAGAGTTTAGATATCAGAGGTCAGACTGGATGGAAGAAATTGGCGAAAGAGACCAATCCCGATGCAGAAGCTAGAATAGAAGTTTGCATGTACGTATACCTTTAAACCTTATAATTCGAGGTTATTTTTTTTGAAAAAAATAGATATTTTCCTCTTTGATATTATAATAAGATACAATAGAGACAATTGGTAATATAACAGAAAAAAGAATGTCATAAAAATAGTGGAAGTTATTTTTATGTTTAATATTATAAAACTTAAAGGAAATGAAGCTACACAAACTGAATTAGTACTTATACATTTTAAAATCAACAGTATAGGGTTTGCTTATAATAGCTTTACAAAAAGGCTTTACTTAGTTAGTCGTAAAATGTTTTATTTAGAGCGTTAGAGGTCATTTTTATATTTAGAGGGTATAACGTTTCTCATACAGACAAATATCTATTAGATAGTTTATGGTGAATAATTGGAGGTATCATATTATGAAAGATATTTATGAAGTCTATACTGATGGGGCTTGTTCAAATAATCAAGGTATTGGAGGTCAACTCGGTGGATGGGGAGTAGTTTTTGTAGATGGAAGGAAATTTTCTGGTGCGGATGAATCTACTACCAATAATAGGATGGAACTTAAGGCAGCGGTTGAAGCCTTAAAAAATACCCCATTAAATAGTAAAGTAAAGATATATTCAGATTCTGCTTATTTAATAAATGCTTTTGTACAAAACTGGCTTATTAATTGGCAGAAGAATGGTTGGGTAACTGCGCAAAGGAAGACAGTTGAAAACCAGGATTTATGGCGTGAATTATTATTATTAGAAAAAGATAGAGATGTTGAGTGGATAAAGGTTAAAGGACATGCAACTGATAAAATGAATATTATTGCTGATCAATTAGCAGTTGATGCGATTTGCGAATATACAGGTGGGGAAATTAAGAATTTTAAGCGATATGAAAAGGAAGACAAGTTTTTGGTTAATCTATCTCAAGATAATTACCTATTATTATTGAAAACAATTAAAGAATTAGCTAAAGATGATCCTAAGTTTTTGGGCATTTATAATGAGTTAATGTCCAAATAAACAAATATTAATAGTATTAAAATAATAGGTATAATTCATAATAAAATTTATAAGATACTAATAAAAGAGTGATGAAAAATGGATGCGAGTAATTTGGATTTAAAACAAAAATTGATAAAATATGCAAATGATATAGGAATAGATAAGATAGGTTTCACATCTGCAGAGCCCTTTTATGAATTAGAGCAATATCTTATTCAACAGCAAGAATTAGGTTATGAATCAGGTTTAGAAGAAAAGAACTTTAAAAAACGTATTGAACCTTCATTTTCTTTAAAAAATGCTGAATCAATAATTTCTATTGCAGTAGCTTATCCTTCAAAGCATAATGATTCTACTCTTACAGATGAAGGATTAAGAGGGTTTGTTACTTGTTCGGCGTGGGGGTTAGACTATCATCTAGTGTTAGAAGATAAGTTAAAGAGATTGTGTGATTTTTTAAAAGAACAAAAACCTAAAGCTGAATATGTTTATATGACTGATCGTGGTGTTTTATCTGATAAGGCAGTTGCTGAAAGAGCAGGAATTGGATGGATCGGAAAGAATTCTTTATTAATAACATCTGAATATGGTTCATATGTATTTTTAGGCGAAATTATAACAAACATTAAAATTCCTGAGGATAAGCCAATGTTAGATGAGTGTGGTGATTGTACAATTTGTTTAGTATCTTGTCCAAATAATGCGATAGTTGCATCTAAGCAAATAAATTCAAAAAAATGTTTGTCTTTCTTGACACAGAAAAAAAATATTATAGAAGATCAATATTTATCCAAAATGGGTAATAGAATATATGGGTGTGATACTTGCCAGCAGGTATGTCCTAAGAACAAAGGAATAAATTCGATACATCAAAAACAATTTTTATCGGACCGAGAATTATTGGAACCTCTTATAAAACCACTACTAAGAATTTCAAAAAATGAATTTAATAATAAGTGGGGGCATACTGCTGCTGGTTGGCGTGGAAAAACAACTATTCAGCGAAATGCAATAATTAGCTTGGCTAATTTGAAGGATGAATCTGCTGTAATGGAAATAAGGGAGTTGCTAATAGGTGATAATAGGGAGATTATTAGATATATATCTGCTTGGGCCTTGGGAAGTATTGGTGGAAAGGAAGCAAAAAAAGCACTTTATGAAGCAAAAAAGAGAGAAAAAGCTGAGTTAGTTATAATTGAGGTTGAAAAATCCTTGGAAAAGATAAAAGAATGAGATAAACTTATTTTTTAGGTTTAAATTTTGAAGGTACATTTTACCTTGGGGGAGATATTATGTTAAATTCATCAACAGAAGTTCTTTATTATACAGAGTTAGACACGAAAATTGGTCCAATTACAGTAGCTTCTACTAAGAGAGGAATTTGCTGGCTTAATATTGGATGTAATGAAAAAACAATAAATCAATTAAGGATTTGGGTAAAGAAGTGGACTAATATTGAGCAAATATTAGAAGCTCATAATAAATTAGATGATATTAAAGTACAATTGATAGAGTATTTTGATAGGAAAAGAACACAATTTGACTTAGATTTAGATCTTTACGGAACGTCTTTTCAAAAACTAGTATGGAAGAGTTTATTAACTATACCCTATGGTGAAGTAAGAAGTTATAAAGAAATTGCAAAATTAATTAATATGCCTAAATCTGTTAGAGCAGTGGGTGGAGCTAATCATAATAATCCAATTTCGATTATAGTTCCATGTCATAGAGTTATAGGTTCCAATGGGAATCTTGTTGGTTATGGAGGAGGATTAGAGATTAAGCATTTTTTATTAGAGTTAGAAGGATATAGAGCATAAGTATGATTGCCGCAATTTAAAAAAAGAGATGTGATTAAAATGTCACTTCTTTTCTTATTTTTAATTAAATATATCTAGATGATTTTTTGTATAGAGATGAGGTTTTGAATAGAAGCTTTGTCTTCTTTATAGTATAATTAACTATACTATTTACTAGGAATATTATCAGAGGTGATTTTTTGACAATAAATATTGTGTTACACGAACCGGAAATACCATCCAATACTGGAAATATTGCAAGGACTTGTGCGGCAACAGGCGCTAGATTACATTTAATAAGGCCACTTGGATTTTCCACTGATGATAAAATGTTAAAAAGAGCTGGTTTAGATTATTGGAACGATGTAGTAATCAAGTATTATGATTCTATTCAAGCTTTATATCAAGCATACCCAGATGGACGTTTTTTTTATTCGACAACAAAAACTAGACAAAGGTACTCTGATGTTAACTATATGGATGAAGATTTTATTATCTTTGGTAGAGAAACTGCTGGCATTCCTATGGATATTTTATTAAATAATTGGGATAACACAATTACATTACCAATGAGAGATTCAATAAGATCGTTAAATCTGTCCAATGCTGTTGCAATTGTATTATATGAAGCTCTTAGGCAGCTTAAATTTAAAGGCTTAAATGAGTAGGGGGATATTATGGATATACCACAAGTTGATTATGCAATAATAGGTGGATCAAGTACATTTTCAATTAATTTTCCAGAGGATCTTAAAAGAAAAGAAGTTAAAATTATAGCAGATAAATTAATATACAATACACCTTTTGGGACAAGCCCCATTTTTAAATTATTTCAAATTGAAGATAAAATAATTTTGTCTGTAAGAATGCATGGTTGGAGACCAGATGAAGGTGTTAAAAGAGGTCAAGCTTCACAACAATTATTTTGGGTCCTAAGGGAAGCAGGCGTAAAAAAGATATTTGCTGAAGGTGGTGTGGGAAGTATTAACCACTTGCTAGCTTTAAGAGATTTAATAATAGTTGATGATTATATAGATTATTCAATGCGACAGGATGTAGGGTTAGGTGGCCCTTATCTTCTAACAATGAGAGACCCTATTTGTCCAGTACAAGCTAAGTTATTATCTGATACTGCAACGAAGAGAGTAGAAACAATGGGAAGAAATGTTTTTAATAATGGAGTATATGTTAATACTGATGGAAGACATTTTGAATCACGTTCCGAAGTTCAAATGTTTAGAACGTGGCTTGCTGATGTAGTAGGACAAAGTATAACTCCTGAAGTTTACCTTGCCCGGGAAATAGGTGCTTGTTATGCGGGAATATACATGGTAGTAAATTATGCTGAAGGGATAATTAAGGATTGGGAACATAAAGATTTAAGCGATATATTTTTTCAAGAGTCATTCACAATAGGTAATATTTTAATTGATGCTATAAAGGAGCTTAATCCATCTCAAGATGAATGTAAATGTCGCGAATATAGAAGCGAGACTTTACTTAAAGAAAAATAAAAGGTGGTAATAGGAATATGACAAAAGCTTTATTAATTGATTTAGATGGTACATTATTACAAACAGATACTGGAGAATTTGTTAAACAATATATGAAATCATTGTCATTTTATATAAAAGATTATTATCAACCTGAAAAATTTATAAACGACATAATGTACTGCACAGAAGAAATGATTAAGGATTTAGATTCTAATTATACGAATAAGGATATATTCCTTAAGCGTTTTTTAGAGAGGACTGGAGTTTCTCATTCAGAGGTATGGCCCATATTAGATACGTTTTACTTAGATTATTTTCCTAAATTAAAAGAACATATAAAACCAACAGCAATTTCTAAAGATATTGTAAATATTGCAAAAGAACAAGGAAGAAAAGTAGTTATTGCAACCAATCCTCTTTTTCCGAAGGCTGCAATAGTTGAACGTCTTAGATGGCTAGATCTTGAGGAATCATTGTTTGATTTGGTTACTTCTTATGAAGATTCTCATTTTTGCAAGCCGCATGGACATTATTATCAAGAAATATTAGATAAGATTGATACTAGACCAGAAGACGCAATTATGATTGGTAATGATATGCAAGAAGATATGGTAGCTAGCGAATTAGGCATTAACACATATTTAGTAAACAATTATTTTATTAATCGTCATACTTCAGAACACGCGATTAATCAAAGTGGAACGATTGCTACATTAAAGGAAGAATTACAAAACTATATTGGTATATTCGGGTAAAATAATGAAGATTACAGTTATTTCCGATACCCATATTTCTCAAATAGGGCAAGAATTACCTCGGCAGGTCCTAAAATCAATAGAAAGCACTGATATGCTAATACATGCTGGAGATTTTATCACAATTAATCTGTTATATTACCTAGAAGCATTGACACATCTAGAGGCAGTGGCTGGAAACAATGACAATCAGGATATTATATTTCATTTAGGTAAGGCAAAGATTATAGAAGTTGTAGGATATAGAATAGGTATTACCCATGGTGATGGTCCATATAATAATATATTGCAAAGGGTAAAAAATATCTTCACTGATGAAGAGCTAGATATAGTGGTTTTTGGACATTCTCATTTGCCATATAAAGCAATCGAAAATGGCGTATTATATTTTAATCCGGGTTCTCCTACTGAAAGAAGAAGAAGTCCAAAGCATTCATATGGTGAAATTATTTTAGAAAAGGAAATCAAGGCAGATATAATCTATTTTTAATAATCGCGATAAGTAGCATTTCTATTGGTTTTGTTGTTTATGGAACAATTTCGAATTCTATAGAGATAGATTCTTCTAATTTAAAGATTACTGGATATGGGACAGATATATCAATTGATAGTATTGAATCGATATAAATACAGGACCCTTTATTTATATGACTACTTCAGAAGGTTATATAATAATTAATTTTAAAGAAAGAGATAAAACAGAACAGTATTTTATGGAAATTATAGAAGGAATATGTACCTTATGAGATTGAAGAAAATGGAGGATAATTCTTATGGCTTTGATTGATGATTTTGTAAAATATAATAGTAATGCATGGGATAATGAGGTTAAAAATGGTAATCCATGGACTAAACCGGTATCAAGTGAAATTATTGAATCTGCAAGAAAAGGTGAATGGTCGATTGTACTTACACCAACAATAAAGGTGCCAAAAGAATGGTTTGGTAGTGATATTACTGATAAGAATATACTCTGTTTAGCAAGTGGTGGTGGACAACAAGGGCCAGTATTAGCAGCTGCAGGTGCAAATGTGACGGTGTTTGATAATTCTATAGAGCAATTAAAGTCTGAAGAATTCGTAGCAAAACGGGATGGATTAAATATTAAAACGGTGCAGGGTGATATGAGAGATTTATCATGTTTTAATGATCAGGTATTTGATTTAATTATTCATCCTGTTTCTAATATGTTTGTTGATAATATTATTCCTGTATGGAATGAAGCAAGCAGAGTAATAAAAAATGGCGGGCGATTGTTATCAGGAATCGCAAATCCCAACTATTTTATTTTTGATTACAATCAACTTTGTAAAGGCATCTTCGAAGTAATGCATCAAATACCATATTCTGATTTAAATAGTCTTACATATGATGAACTAAATAAATATATTGATAGTAAGGAACCACTTATATTTGGACATAGTTTAGAGGATCAGATTAAAGGACAGCTTGATGCTGGTTTTGTTATAATAGGGTTTTATGAGGATGATTATGGTGGTATTTCACCAATAGATAAATATATAAAAACATTTATAGCAACAGCTGCTATAAAAATGAATTCTAAATAATAAAATAGAATTCATTTTTTTTATTATTCTACCATAATTTAATAAAATGTTTTATTATGGATTTACCTATTACTTCTGTACAAATAAAACTGATAGCAATAGTCTATTTATTGATGTTATTTTTATAAAAATATCAATAATTAAAAAAGGATAGAAATTATTAAAAAAAGTTTTCAAAATATTCAAATGTGAATGACTTAATTATATTGAATTTAATATATACTATAAACACTATTATTAATTAGCTAGCTCCTTTTGGAGGGATAGATTGTAATGAGTGGAAGAATAAAAAATATATCATTATTTTTATGTAAAGTGATTTTGACAAGTGCATTAGTAATTACAGTACTAAGGATTTATGTTTGGTATAATAATAAGCCATTAGATACCTTTGTAAATAATTTGTTCTATTTAGCGATTTTCTTTCTAACATTGGGTTTTCTGAGTATTTTATTAACCTTTCTGAAGGGAATTATT
>CAZSSR010000066.1:0-7784 GCA_964609605.1 uncultured Bacillaceae bacterium
TATTAGATAAATATGCTACAATTCGTAGTGTTGTTTATATAAGATAGTAAATATATAAACTTACCTTGTACTAGGATTAATGAGTCTCCGACGTTTTTCTTGGTATTAGGATAAAAATAATAGGGAGGAAATAATTATGGCACTAACACAAGAAAAGAAACAACAGCTAATTGAAGAGTACAGAATTCACGATACTGATACAGGTTCACCAGAGATTCAAATTGCAATACTTACAGATAAGATTAATTATCTAAATGAACATTTGCGTGTTCATAAAAAAGATCACCATTCACGTCGTGGATTATTAAAAATGGTTGGTAGTCGTCGTCATTTATTGAATTATTTAAAAGATAATGATATTCAACGTTATCGTGATTTAATTAATAAACTTGGTTTACGTAGATAGCATATGGATTATTAAAAGCGGGGTTAACCCGCTTTTTTAAATACTTATGTTTATAATTAGAAATAATCAGTTCGAATTTTGTATATAATTTATGTGTATTATTTAAAGGAGGAACATTCTCGAAAATGGATAAGAAAACTTATGAATTAGATTTAAACGGTAGATTATTAGTATTAGAAACTGGTGAATTAGCAAAACAAGCCAATGCATCAGTATTGGTAAGATATGGAGATACTGTAGTTTTGATTGCTGTAACATCGTCTAATGAGCCAAAAAAATTAGACTTCTTTCCTTTAACAGTCAATTATGAAGAACGTTTATATGCGGCGGGCAAGATTCCTGGAGGATTCATAAAAAGAGAGGGTAGACCTAGCGAAAGAGCAATACTTGCTTCTCGTTTAATTGATAGACCAATTAGACCACTCTTTCCAGATGGATTTAGAAATGAAGTTCAAGTTATTGCAACTGTTTTATCGTCAGATTCTAATGCTTCTTCAGAGATGGCTGCGATGATAGGCACTTCTTTGTCATTATGTTTATCTGACATTCCTTTTGATGGACCGATAGCAGGCGTTGTTGTAGGTAGAGTTGATGAGAAATTCATTATAAATCCAACGACTGAAGAAATGACAAAAAGCGATATAAATTTAATAGTTGCGGGTACCAAAGATGCTATAAATATGGTAGAAGCTTCTGCACTAATGGTACCAGAGGAAATTATGCTTGAAGCAATTATGTTTGGGCATGATAAAATTAAAGAACTTGTATTAGTTCAAGAAAATATAGTTGCTGAAATCGGAAAAGAGAAGAGAGAAGTAATTCTTCACCAAATAGATTCAGAAATAGAGAAAGTTGTTAAAGAATATGCAAAAGAAAAATTAATTAACGCAATTCAGATTAAAGAAAAATTAACTAGACAAAATGAAATTGATAAAGTTATTTCGGAATCGTTGGAGTATTTTGCCACAGAATTCGAAGATGAATTGGGTATGGTAAAAGAAGTATTAAATAAAATTGTTAAAGAAGAAGTTAGAAGATTAATCTTATTAGAGGAAATTAGACCTGACGGCAGAAAATTAGATGAAATTAGACCAATTAGTTGTTCGATTGGATTGTTACCAAGACCTCATGGTTCTGGGTTGTTTACACGTGGACAAACACAAGCTTTAAGCGTGTGTACTCTTGGTGCTTTAGGGGATATGCAAATTTTAGATGGTTTAGATTTGGCAGAGTCTAAAAGGTTTATGCATCATTATAATTTTCCAGCATATAGTGTTGGCGAAGCAAGACCATTAAGAGGACCAGGTAGAAGAGAAATTGGACATGGGGCACTAGGAGAAAAGGCTATTGAGCCAATAATTCCATCAGAAGACGATTTTCCATATACGATTAGAATAGTATCTGAGGTGCTTGAATCTAATGGTTCATCTTCTCAGGCAAGTATATGTGGAAGTACATTAGCATTAATGCATGCTGGAGTTCCTATAAAGGCACCTGTTGCTGGTATTGCTATGGGATTAGTTAAGGATGGAAATGATGTAGCCATTTTAACAGATATTCAAGGGTTAGAAGATCATCTCGGAGATATGGACTTTAAAGTTGCAGGAACAAGCGAGGGAATTACTGCTCTTCAAATGGATATAAAAATAAACGGAATTAACAGAGAAATTCTTGATAAGGCATTAAAACAAGCCAAAATTGGTAGAATGTTTATATTAAGTAAAATGGCTGAGACTATTTCAGAACCGAAAAAAGAATTATCAAAATATGCTCCAAAAATTATTACTATAAGAATTGATCCTGAAAAAATTCGAGATGTAATTGGACCAAGTGGAAGAATAATAAATAAAATAATTGATGATACAGGCGTGAAAATTGATATTGAACAAGATGGAAAAGTATATATTGCATCATCTGACCACGATATGAATGAAAAAGCAAAAAAGATAATTGAGGATTTAGTTAAAGAGGTTGAAATTGGACAAACTTATCTTGGAATAGTAAAAAGAATAGAAAAATTCGGTGCATTTGTGGAGATATTCCAGGGTAAAGAGGGTCTTGTTCATATTTCTCAATTAGATGCTATACGTGTGGAAAAGGTAGAAGATATAGTGGCAATTGGAGATTCAATAATGGTTAAGGTTACGGAAATAGATAATCAAGGTAGAATAAATTTGTCTAGAAAAGCTGCATTAAAAGAGAATCAAATTGATAAAGAAAACAAATAAATTGATTTGAGCCAGATAACTTAATCTGTCTCTTTTTTTTATTTTAATATGAGAGATTTTTGTTGAGTTACTATATTTTTTTTGATATATTTAGGTGGCTGTAATTGCATTTAGTTTAGGGAGGATTTAAGTGATAAAAAAATTTACTTTAAATAATGGATTAAAAGTTGTTATAGAACCAATTTCATCAGTTCGTTCTGTTGCAATAGGAATATGGGTAGGAACAGGCTCAAGACATGAAACAATAGATAACAACGGGATATCACATTTTATCGAACACATGTTTTTTAAAGGTACTCATAACAGATCAGCAAAGGAAATTGCTGAAGAGTTCGATTCTATTGGTGGTGTAATAAATGCTTTTACTTCAAAAGAATATACATGTTACTATACAAAATTATTAGATGAGCATGTTGAAAAGGGCTTAAATCTATTAGCTGATATGTTTTTTAATTCTAAATTTGATAGCATTGAATTAGATAGAGAAAGAAACGTTGTTCTTGAAGAAATAAAAATGAATGAAGATACTCCAGATGATCAAATACATGATATTATTGCAAACATTTCTTATAAGAATAATCCGCTAGGCTATTCTATTTTAGGTAGTGAAAAAATATTGCATATTCTTACAAGAGAGAATATTGTGGATTATATTAATGAAAAATATAATATTAATAATACAGTAATTACAATAGCTGGAAATATTGACGAGAGCGTTATTGATTTAATAAATAAATATTTCTTAATTTTTAATAATAATGGTCCTAAAAATTCTATTAAAAATGCAGGTTATCATGCAGATGAATTGATAAAAATCAAACAAACTGAACAGGCTCATATTGCGATAGCTCTACCGGGGTTGGCAATTTCTGACCCGCAAATATATTCATTAATTTTATTAAACAATGTTATTGGTGGTAGTATGAGTTCAAGATTATTTCAGGAAATTAGAGAAAAAAGAGGATTAGCTTATTCTGTATTCTCATATCACTCAAGTTACAAGGACACTGGCTTATTTACGATTTATGCTGGAACAGCGACTAACAAAGTAGATGAAGTAATTAATGTAATAAATAATACATTACTGGATATAAAAACAAATGGGATCGATGAAAAAGAAATAATGAAGGGTAAAGAGCAATTAAAAGGAAGTTTAATGCTAAGCTTAGAAAGTACAAGTAGTAGAATGAATAGACTTGGTAAAAACGAACTATTGCTTGGAAAACATTTAACACTTGATGAGGTCTTATGCAAGATTAATAGTGTAGATAATCAATCAATTAAGGATATGCTTGACAGAATACTAATTAATCCTTATTCTTTTGCTATGATAAGTCCTTTAAAGCAAGCTCCAAATTCTTTGAGGAGGGATATTCTTGTACCAAATTAATATTAAGAGATTACCTGGTAATGAAGATTTGCCATTACCCCAAAAAATGTCATCAGGCGCTAGTGGATTTGACTTAACCGCTGCTGTACTAAAAGATGTTGTTTTGCATAAAAGGGAAAGGGTTATAATTCCTACAGGATATTCTGTGGAAGTACCAATTGGTATGGAAGCACAGATTAGACCAAGGAGCGGACTTGCTTTAAAAAATGGAATTACATTACTAAATTCGCCTGGAACTATCGATGCTGATTACCGAGGCGAAATAAAAATAATTGTAATTAATTTAGGTGAGGAAGATTTTATAATAAGACGATACGATCGTATTGCTCAATTAATTTTTATGAATATTCCTAACGTTTCTCTTATTGAAACTGATATATTAAGTGAAACTAAAAGAGGTATTGAGGGTTTTGGTCATACTGGTAAGTAGATAAAAAGAGGTGCTATATAAGTATGAATGATAAAAATATTATTAATGATATAGAAAACCTCCGTGATAAATTATATGATAAAATTGCTAATAACGAAAAGAATCATATTACAGATTTAAATGATAAGGAATTGCTTAAATTAAGTAATCAACTGGATGTTCTTATCTTAAAATATATGACAGAAAAAGATAATAAATATTAATTTTAAATAACATTAATTGAGACTAATTATGAATAGTCTCTTTTGTATCTTGTAACTTTGATTGGTTTTGATAAAATAGAGAATAATTTTAATATTCAATATTTAGACTATCAGGAGGAAAATTTATGGAAAAGAAATCAAGTTATGATGTAGCAGTTGTTGGAGCGACAGGTGCTGTTGGACAACAGATAATACGTTTGTTAGAGGATAGAAACTTTCCTATTAATAATTTAAAATTATTATCTTCTAGTCGTTCTGAAGGGAAAATAATTACTTTTAAGGGAAAGAAAATTGTTGTTGAAGAAGCAACTCCTAAAAGTTTTTCAAATATTGATTTTGCTTTTTTTAGTGCGGGTGGTAATGTTAGCAAATTGTTAGTAAATAGTGCTGTTTATGCAGGAGCATTAGTAATTGATAATACAAATGCTTTTAGAATGGATGATGACGTTCCTCTAATAGTACCAGAAGTTAATATGGTTGAATTTAAGAAACATAAAGGAATTATTGCTAATCCTAATTGTTCAACTATTCAAATGGTTTCTGCATTGAAGCCCCTTTACGATGTTTATGGTATTGATAGAATTATTGTATCAACATATCAAGCAGTGTCAGGAGCTGGTAATTTAGCTATTAATGAAATGTTGAAGCAAACACAACAAGTATTAAATGACGAAGAAATAACAAAAGAAATATTACCTGTTTCATCATTACCTAACAAAAAACAAATTGCTTTTAATGTGATTCCACAAATTGATAAGTTTGAATCAAATGGATATACATTAGAGGAAATGAAAATGGTCATGGAAACTAAGAAAATTTTTAATGACCAATCAATTAAGATATCAGCTACATGTGTAAGAGTACCTGTATTATTTGGTCACTCAGAATCAGTATATGTTGAATTGAAAAAAGATTACGATATTGAAGATGTTATGAAAATACTTTCAAACACAGATGGAATTGTTGTAATTGATGACCCTCAAAATCAAGAATATCCTTTAGCAGTAGATTGTGCAGGAAAACTTGATGTATTTGTCGGACGTATAAGAAGAGATTTAGATTATCAAAAAGGCTTAAATATGTGGATTGTATCAGATAATCTACTTAAAGGAGCTGCTTGGAATGCAGTTCAAATTGCCGAGATGATAATAAAAAATGAATATTATGAATAAAAAAACTAATATAATAGTTCAAAAATTTGGCGGTACATCATTAATAAATATTGAATATAGAAAAAAAGTTATTGAACATATTAAGTTTCAGATATCTAACAATAAAAAATTAGTGATTGTGGTTTCAGCAATGGGACGTAAAGGCGATCCATATGCAACAGATACATTGATTGATAACATTGAGAGAAATGGTAATTTCCTTGAGGCTAGAGAAATGGACTTATTATTAAGTTGTGGAGAAATAATATCTGCTACTACTTTAAGTAGTATGTTAAATGAACTTCAGATAAAAAATATCGTTTTAACTGGAGGACAAGCTGGTATTATTACGAATAATAACTATTCTAATGCTAAAATTAAATCAATTAATCCAAAAAGAATAACTATAGAATTAGATAAAGGAAATATAGTAATTGTAACTGGTTTTCAAGGTATAACTGAAGATGGAGATATTACTACTTTAGGACGTGGAGGTTCTGACACTACCGCTACTGCCTTAGGAGTAGCATTAGAAGCTGAGGTTGTTGATATATTTACTGATGTAGAGGGGATAATGTCAGCTGATCCAAAAATAGTTGCTGAAGCCGAGCAACTATTTGCGGTTACATATGAAGAAATATGCAATCTAACAAATCAAGGTGCTAAAGTGATTCACCCGAGAGCAATCGAAATAGCTATAGAAAAAAAAATTCCTATAAGAGTAAGATCAACATTTTCAAATAACGAGGGAACATTAGTTATTTCTAAGGAAAATGTTATAAAATCCAAACATTCATTGAAAATAAATGATAGAATAATTACAGGGATTACACAAGTTCCTAATATTGCACAAATTAAAGTATCTGTGAAAGAAAATCAACATAATACGCAACTATTAGTTTTTAAAATTATGGAAGAAAAACAAATAAGTGTTGATTTTATTAATGTTAATCAAGATGAAGTAACTTTTACTGTAAATGAAAATGTTTTAGAAGAAGCTGCAAATGCGCTTAAACTTCAAGGATATAATCCAATAATTAGAAATAAATGTGCAAAAGTTTCGATTGTAGGTGCTGGAATGGCTGGTGTACCAGGTGTTATGGCATATATTATTGAATCGTTAGCTGCAATTAATGTTGAAATACTTCAATCTGTAGATTCTCATACTACTATCTGGGTATTAGTAAAAGAGGATGATATGGATAAAGCAATAAAAGCTTTGCATCAAAAATTTTACAAAATTTAAGGAGTGAGGAAATGGATTTCGGAAGATTAATGACAGCTATGGTAACCCCTTTTGACGAAAAAATGGAGATTAACGTAGATGCGGTTGAAAGATTAGTAAATCATCTGATAGCAACTGGAACAGATACAATTGTTGTATCAGGAACTACTGGAGAGTCACCAACACTTACGAGTGATGAAAAAATAATGTTATTTAAAAGAGTTGTTGAATTTGCTAATGGTAATGCAATGGTTATTGCAGGAACTGGGTCAAATGATACTAGAAAATCTATAGAATTAACAAAAAGAGCTGAACAAACAGGTGTAGATGGTATTATGCTGGTTACTCCCTACTATAATAAACCTTCACAAGAAGGATTATTATATCACTTTAACGCTATAGCAAATGAAACTAAATTACCAGTAATGATTTATAATATACCTAGTAGAGCTGGTATAAATATTTCAGCAGATACAATTATTAAGCTTTCAAAAACTGCTAATATATTTGCAGTAAAAGAAGCTAGTGGAGATATTGTTCAAATGAGTGAAATTATTAAGAATACTGATGATAATTTTCGCCTATATAGTGGAGATGATAAATATAATTTACCAGTGTTAGCTATTGGAGGTTATGGTAGTGTGAGTGTAGCAAGCCATGTTTGTGGTTTAGAGATAAGAGAAATGATAGAAAATTATATAAATGGGGATATTAAAGCTTCATCAGCTTTACATTTAAAACTAATTTCAAT
>CAZSSR010000067.1:0-7685 GCA_964609605.1 uncultured Bacillaceae bacterium
ATTGGTGTATATACAGGAATTGAAACTTTAGAAATTAATAATAGACATAAAGATTACTTACATATAAAATATGCTAAAAATGATAAATTATTTGTTCCAGTTGAGCAGATAGACATGGTACAAAAATATGTAGGTGGTGAAGGAAATAAGCCTAAAATAAATTCGTTGGGCGGAGGCGATTGGAATAGAGTCAAAAACAAAGTAAAATCATCAGTAAAAGATATTGCTCAAGATTTAATAAAACTATATGCTAAAAGAGAAGCCACAATAGGATATTCATTTCCAAATGACAATAATTATCATCGGGAATTCGCAGCTATGTTTCCATATGAAGAAACACCAGATCAGTTAAAAACTATTAGCGAAATAAGCGAAGATATGGAGAAAATACGGCCAATGGATAGATTATTATGTGGAGATGTAGGATATGGCAAAACAGAAGTTGCTGTTAGAGCCGCATTTAAGGCTGTATATGCTGGGAAACAAGTGGCAGTGTTAGTCCCTACTACAATATTAGCACAACAGCATTTTAAAACACTTAAAGAGAGAATTATGGATTATCCGATAAACATTGGAGTTTTAAGCAGATTTATTAGAAAAAGTGATCAGTCTGATGTAATTAAACAAATACGTGAGGGTACAATTGATATTATAATTGGAACACATCGCTTATTATCAAAAGACGTTATTTATAAAGATCTGGGATTGTTAATTGTTGACGAGGAACAAAGGTTTGGAGTTAAACATAAAGAAGAGATAAAGAAGTTAAAAGCAAATGTTGACATTTTAACTTTAACAGCCACTCCTATACCGCGTACACTTCATATGTCGATGATAGGTATAAGAGATTTATCGCTGATTGAAACCCCACCAGAGAATAGATACCCAGTTCAAACATATGTACTTGAATATAGTGCTGTGATGGTTCGTGAGGCAATTGAGAGAGAAATAGCTCGAGGAGGGCAAGTATATTTTTTATATAATCGAGTTAATTCAATCCTTAAAATGGCTGAACAAGTTAGAGCATTAGTACCTGATGCAAAGGTTGCTGTTGCTCATGGTCAACTACCAGAAGCTGAATTAGAAGCTATTATGTTTGATTTCCTTGATGGGGAATATGATGTATTAGTAAGTACTACGATAATCGAATCTGGTGTAGACATTCCGAATGTTAATACATTAATTGTTTATGATGCTGATAAAATGGGATTATCACAACTCTATCAATTAAGAGGTAGGGTAGGAAGATCTAATAGAATTGCCTATTCATATTTTACTTATCAGCGTGACAAGGTTTTATCAGAGGTTGCTGAAAAACGTTTGCTATCTATTAAAGAATTTACTGAATTAGGATCAGGATTCAAGATAGCAATGAGAGATTTAGCTATTAGGGGTGCTGGTAATTTATTAGGTTCTCAACAACATGGGTTTATTGCTTCTGTTGGATTTGATTTATATAATCAAATGTTGAAGGAAGCAATTGAAGAACTTAAAGATAATGTAAAGGAGGAAAAAGATTTTGAACCCCAACTAGAAATTGAGATAGATGCATATTTACCGGACTTATATATTAGAGATCAAATGCAAAAAATAGAAATGTATAAAAAATTCACAAATATAAAAACTCTTCAAGAAGCATACGAGATAAAAGAAGAGCTGCTTGATCGATTCGGCGAGTTACCTAAATCGGTAGTAAATCTACTAACGATAGCAAGATTGAAAACATATTTTTATAAATATCATATTGAAAATATGACACAAAAAGGAAAAGAAGTTATAATAAATGTAAGCTCAGATCAAAATCAGTTGATTGATGGACATAAATTATATAAAATAGCTAATGAATTTAATCGTAGGATAAAATTAGCGTCAGTAAATCATTTGAGGATTACAATAAACAGCAAAGGATTATCAGCAGAAGAGACAATTGATTTGATAGAAGAGTTTTTAAAAAAATATGGGGAAACTATAAAAAAAGGGGAACAAGTTAATGAAGAAATTTAAAAAAATAAGTTTAATTGTATTAACTGTCATTTTATTTATTAGTATTGCAGGGTGCAGTAATAATGGTGATGATAATAGCGAAGTGGTAGCAGAATATACAGGTGGGCAAGTAACTCAAGCTGAATTTGATGTATATTTAGGGATAGCAAAATTCTTTGACCCTACGCTAAATGAGTTTTTAGAACAGAGTGATGAAGAAACAAAGATGGAAATATTGGAGGCTTATTTAGGTTCATATATTGGCGAAAAATATTTAGCTGGACAAATAGAAGATAATAAGGCGATAGATGAAAAAGTAGATGAGACATTAAAACTATTTAAAGAACAATATGTAGCAGAGCTAGGATCTGAACAAAACTACAAAGATACATTATCAGAATTAAATATAACAGAAGATAATCTATATGATTATTTATATCGCTATTTTAAGGCTGAAGATTATTTTGTAACAAAGCAATACGACGAAGAGAATGAAAAATTTGCAATTGCAACAGTTAGTCATATACTTATAAGCAATGAAGAACGTACAGAGGAAGAAACAATAGAACGTGCTAATGAAGTTAAGTCAAAATTAGATAATAATGAAGATTTTGCTGCTTTAGCTAAGGAATATTCTGATGATCCAGGAAGTAAAGATAATGGAGGCACTTATGAAGATGTTCCAGTAGTATTATGGGTAACAGAATTTATGGATGCAGCAATTGCATTACCTTTAAATGAAGTAAGTGATTTAGTTAAAACGGATTATGGTTACCATATTCTTAAAGTTACTAAAAGAGAAGTTCCACCATTAGATGAAATATCAGCGGATGTAAGAAATATAATCTTTTCTGATGAGTATAGTAAATTTATGATTGATGAGTTACCAGATATTATAAAAAAGACGAATTTATCTTAATGTGAAAAAATTTTTACCGAATAAAGGAGAGATAAAAAAAGCAGGAAAGGCCTGCTTTTTTTTATCTGTATATATTGATATAATATGTTAGTATTTTTAATAATTTTAAGGAGAGGGATAATAATGGGTCCAAAGAGTAGATCCTTTGTGACTAGTGCAGCTATTTTAGGGGCAGCTTCACTGATTTCAAAATTGCTTGGAGCACTTTACCGAATTCCCTATCAAAACATTGTTGGAGATGTTGGATTGGCTGCTTATAATAAAGTTTATCCACTATATAGTATACTTTTAATAATCGCAACTGCTGGGTTCCCTCTTGCAGTATCAAAGATAGTAGCGGAAAGGCTAACGTTAGGGGATAAGGCAGGAGCCAAAAGAGTATTAATTATATCAATATATGTATTATCAGTATCAGGGATATTTTTCTTTATGTTACTTTTTTTTGGCGCTGACCTTATAGCTAAATTAATGGGTAACGTAGAGTTGTCGATAGTAATAAAAAGTGTTTCCTTCGCATTATTGTTAGTCCCTGTAATGGCAGCTGTGAGGGGCTATTACCAAGGTCACCAATATATGATTCCAACGGCATACTCTCAGGTAGTAGAACAAATTATAAGAGTTATCACAATATTGTTTTTATCATATTATTTTATAGAATATGGTTACGGTATATATTACGCTGCTGCAGGCGCTACTTTTGGCGCAGTAACTGGTGGAATTTTTGGTTTTTTAATATTATTACTTTTTTGGAAGAAAACAAACAGAATAACTGACGAAATTGTATTGGAAAGTGTTAATATACATATTGAAGAACAAGAAAGCGCTAGAAGACTTGTAGAGAAAATTCTTTATTATTCCGTACCAATAGCTTTAGGATCTATATTTTTGCCCTTACTTGGCTTAGTTGATTCATTTTCAATATCTAATATATTAAGACAAGTTGTTTTAAAATCTGAATATTTGTTTGGTATATACATAAAAGGACAGAATATAACACAGTTTACTGAGTATTGGTTTGGTATTTATTCAAGGGGACAAGCCTTAGTGCAATTTGCCGCATTTTTTGCTACAGCATTATCTATTGCATTAGTACCGGCAATATCCGAGGGGAAAATTAAAAACGATTTAAACTTGGTAAATAGAAGATCAGAATTAGCACTTAGACTTACTTTAATAATTAGCTTACCGGCTACAATTGGATTAATTATATTAGCAGAACCTATTAATATAATGCTTTATAAAGATGGAGTTGGATCTATTACAATTGCGATATATGCATTTGTAATAATATTCTCTACGTTATATGTAACATCTGCTGGTATATTACAAGGGTTAGGTAGAGTGATGGTTCCGGCTAAAAACTTGTTTATAGGAATTATTATAAAAATAATATTAAATATTGTTTTGGTTTATTACTATGGTATAAACGGAGCTGTTATCGCAACGGTATGTGCGTATATAGTCGCTTCTAGTTTGAACATATTAGCAATCAAGAAAAATATCGATATAAAGTTGGGGTTTAGTAATTTTTTCTTAAAACCTATTACGGCTGCTATTATGATGGGTGTGCTCGTGTACATTTCAAAGATATTGTCATTATATATCTTTGAGCCGTATATCATATCTGATCGTATTTTAATGTTAATAGTAACGATGATATCAATAACTGTAGGATTAATTTCTTTTACGGTTAGCTTGTTTATTACTGGTACATTATCTAAGCAAGATATGTTATATATACCTCGATATGGGAGTAAGCTTGTTAAAATAGCAGAAAAATTACGGATATTAAAAGATTAAGGAGAATAACTATGTGTGGTAAAATAACTGTTGTTGGTTTGGGGCCAGGAAGTGCTGACCAGTTATCAATAGGAGTATTAAAATTATTAAGAGGTAATGACCCACTATATCTTAGAACAAAGGTTCATCCAGTAACTGAGTTTTTAGATAATGAAAATATAAAGTATAGTACATTTGATTTTTTATATGATAATTTAGATAAATATGATCAGGTTTATAAAGGGATTACATCAGATTTGCTTCAAAAAGCTTTAAATGGGGAATCATTAATTTATGCTGTTCCTGGCAATCCAATGGTTGCAGAGAAGAGCGTTCAGTATTTAATTATACAAGGGAAAGAAAAGAATATTGAGGTAGAGGTATTAGGTGGAGAAAGCTTTATAGATACTTTACTTTCTAAAGTTAAGATAGATCCAATTGATGGATTACTAATTTTAAATGGTGAGGAAATTAACCGTAATGATATAAATCCATCAAAAAATATTATTATTTGTCAAGTGTATAATCAATATATAGCATCGGAAATAAAATTAACTTTAATGGAGTTGTATCCTGACGAATCGTTTATCTATATAGTGTCATATTTAGGAATGGATGATAAAGAGGAAATAAGAAAAATTCCTTTATATAAATTAGACCATAATAAAGAGGATTTTCATCATTTAAGCTCGGTATATATTCCGAAGAGCTTAAATGAAGCCTTGTTTGATAGAGAATTTTTTAGGTTAGTTAAACTTGTAAAAGATTTAAGAGGACCGAGCGGATGCCCATGGGACCGAGAACAAACTCATCAATCTATTAGAAAAAATATGATTGAAGAAGCTTATGAACTTATTGAAACTATCGACACATTAGATATGGGACATATGACTGAAGAACTTGGCGATGTCTTATTACAAGTAATATTACATTCACAAATAGCTAATGAAGAAGGCTATTTTGATATACACGATGTAATTGAAGAATTAAACAAAAAACTTATTAGGAGACACCCTCATGTTTTTGGAAAAGAAATAGCGAAGAAGGACGAAGAAGCTCATGCTTATTGGGATAAGATTAAACAAGAAGAAAAGAAGAATAAGGGAATAACGGTAAAATCAAATTTAGATGGAATACCAAAAGATTTACCTGCAATTAATAGAGCATATAAATTGCAAAAGAAAGCTGCAAAAGTTGGGTTTGATTGGTTAGAGGTAAAAGATATATATAATAAGATAGATGAGGAGTTATCTGAAGTAAAAGCTGCAGATAATGAACATTTGGTAGAAGAGATTGGTGACTTATTGTTTTCTGTAATAAATTTATCGAGATTTCTTAAAATTGATCCAGAGTCAGCTCTTTCAATAACCAATAAAAAATTTGTTAAAAGATTTAAGTATATTGAGGAACAATTAGACAGCAGAAATATATTGATAAATGATGCATCTTTAAATATGATGGAAGCACTTTGGGATGAATCAAAAAAGCTATAAAGATGAGGTGATATTAGTGAGAATCGATAAATTTTTGAAAGTTTCAAGAATTATTAAAAGAAGAACATTAGCAAAGGAAGTAACTGATCAAGGACGTGTTTTAATAAATGATAGAGCTGCAAAAGCAAGTACTGAGGTTAAAGAAGGAGATATTATTGTTATAAGATTTGGTCAAAAACAGTTAAAGATTCAAGTTAAAAAACTATTGGAATCCTCAAAGAAAGAGGATGCGATAAATATGTATGAAGTAATTGAGGAATAGTAATTGAGTAGTATTAATGATAATATAGAAATGTGGACTCTCAATTTCTTAAAAAATTTAAGAATTAAATATTATTAAGTTTTAGGGAGAGAAATTATATGCAAATATCAAATAAAAATAATATTTTTAGTAAGAAAAAGATAAGATTATTTTTATTGATTATTGTTATATTTGTAATATGGACTGGAGTAACAATATATGGTCAATTATCTGATATTAGAGAACTTAATAATGAATTAATTATTTTACAAAAGGAAGAAGATAAAGTTTTAAATATAAAATCAGAATTAGAAAAAGAAGAGCTTATGTTACATGATTATGATTATATTGCTGAGATAGCAAGAGAATACTATTTTTTATCAAAACCAGGAGAAATAATTATTATATCTCCTAAGGATTGAAAATTCATATAATATTGACATTATTAAATGTCATTAGGTATAATCTCATTAGTTCTATGTATTATTTTTAATTTTTAAGGAGGAGCTTTTATTTCATGTCAATCGAGATAGGCAGTAAGTTAGAAGGAAAAGTGACAGGTATTACACAATTCGGAGCATTTATAGAACTATCAAATGGAGAAACTGGGCTTGTACACATTTCTGAAATTGCAGATAGTTATGTTAAGGATGTTAACCAATTTTTAAAAGTAGATGAAATAGTTACAGTGAAGGTTATTAATATTGAGAAAAACGGTAAAATAGGATTGTCTTTAAAGAAGGAACAAGAAAAAGATAATAAATCTTCTGTATTAAAAAATAAATCCAAAACTATAAAACCGATACGTCGAGAGCCTGCCCTAAATTTTGATGACAAATTGAACAAATTTTTGAAGGATAGTGAAGAACGTCACTCAAGTTTGCGAAAAAATAAGGATTAAAAAAGGGGAGGACGCGGAGAAAAAATCGGTTAAACATAAGAAAAGCACCCAGTGGTGCTTTTTTATTAGATAGATATAATAGTGACATTGTTTGACAATAAAAGAGAACGTCGTGAAGTAAAAATGATATTGACATGGAACAGTCTATATAATATACTTATTTTCGTTGACTAGCGGGATTTTAAATTATTTAATTATAGTATATAATCCTGTATTTATTTAGTAATATGGCGGTGTAGCTCAGCTGGCTAGAGCGTACGGTTCATACCCGTAAGGTCGGGGGTTCGATCCCCTTCGCCGCTACCATATATTAAATGGCCCGTTGGTCAAGCGGTTAAGACACCGCCCTTTCACGGCGGTAACAGGGGT
>CAZSSR010000068.1:0-7653 GCA_964609605.1 uncultured Bacillaceae bacterium
TATCATATAATTTCTAAATTTTATAATTTTCTCTAATTTCTTCTCACGATTCTCAGTTAATATCCTACAGGCTTCACCAAACCCAATTATACCTGGGACATTCTCGGTGCCACCTCTTCTTGAACGCTCTTGTGTTCCACCAATTAAAGGCTTAAGCTTAATTCCTCTTCGTATATATAAAGCTCCTACACCTTTAGGACCGTTGATTTTATGTGATGAAATAGACAGTAAGTCAATCGGTAATTCAGATAAATCCAGATTGATAATTGGAAATGCCTGCACTGCATCTGTATGAAAGTGTATATCCTTACTTTTTAAAAAATTCCCGATTTTTTCAATAGATTGAATAGTCCCTATCTCATTATTTACATACATAATACTAACCAAAATTGTATTTTCTCTTATAGAGGCCTTTAATTCTTCCATATCTATCTTCCCTGTTTTATCAACGGAAAGATATGTAATTTCAAAGCCAAGGTTTTTTAAAAAATCCGTAGCTTCCATTACAGCCGAATGTTCAATTTGAGAAATAATTAGATGATTCCCTTTATCTTTATTGGCTAATGCATAACCAACAACTGCCATGTAATCACTTTCAGTCCCGCCACTAGTAAAAACAATTCTCGCTGGTTCAGTATGTAATGCATTTGCTACATTAATCCTAGCATCTTCAATTGGAATTCTAACTGCTTGTCCCATTTTATGAATACTTGAAGGATTTCCAAATAACTCCTTATAAAACGGAAGCATTTTCGTCAAAACTTCCTTGTGAACTGGTGTAGTCGCACTATTATCTAAATATATTTGTTTTATCATTATAGTTCCTCTTCTTCTATTTGATGAAAATTAATATTAGATGGGCTTTTTTTAATATATATAAATAATGGAGCAAGAACTCTTTCCCATAAATTTAATGAATAATGAATTATCGGGCCAATTAGGACTGCAGCTATAAGGGTACCAACAAAGACGGGCCCTCCTAAAAACCAACCAATTATTAAAACAACAATCTCCATTATTGTTTTAACCTTTGTAACACTCCAACCGTATTTTATCGTTAACGCCATCATTAAACTATCCCTTGGACCAGGACCTAAACTTGCTGTAATATATAAGCCCGCTCCCAACCCCATAATTATTATTCCAGACAACAAGAATATATATTGATAAACCAAATTATTTATTTCTGGCATTACATATATAAAAAAATCAATAAAAAATCCAATAAATATCATATTCAATATGGTTCCAACAGAAATAATATCGCTTTTAATTAGTAAAGTTATAAATATAATTGCAATCCCAACTATCTGCGACCATGTGCCAACCGTAAGACCAAATGTTTTATTTAAGCCAATATGAAATACATCCCATGCAGAAACACCTAAATTTGCTTTAATAATCATTACTATCCCTAAACTCAGAATAAATATTCCTATATAGAATATACTTAATCTTATTATAAATTCAACTTTCGTCATTTTCATTATTGATATTTTTCCTTGTGTATCCAGTTTCGTTACCTTCTTCTTTTTTGTAGCTTTAATTCTGTACCCTGATCACTTGGTTCATAATATTTCTTGTCTTCCATCCCTTTTGGCAAATAGTTTTGTTCGACATAATTATTAGGGTAATCATGAGGATATTTATAACCCTCTCCATGCCCAAGTTGTTTAGCTCCTTTATAACTAGTATCTCTTAAATGTATAGGAACTTCTCCAAGCATTCCTGCTCTTATATCAGTTAAAGCACCATCAATAGCTTTAATAACAGAATTAGATTTTGGACTTTCGCACATGTAAATAACTGATTGAGCAATATTAATTCGCGCCTCGGGTAATCCAACTATCTGAAGCGCCTGCATTGTTGCAACCGCCTGTTCAAAGGCTTGCGGATTTGCCATACCAATATCCTCTGATGCATGTACAATTAACCTTCTTACTATTACTTTAGGATCCTCGCCTGCTTCTAACATTCTAGCTAACCAATATATTGCGGCATCTGTTTTACTTCCTCTAATTGATTTTATTAGTGCACTCATCATATCATAACGTTGGTCACCAGTATCATATCTCATTGCTGGTTGCTGTATTGATTCTTCAGCAATTTCTTTTGTAATGATTACTTTACCACTATTATCTATATCTGTAGTTTTCGCGGCTAATTCTAGAGCATTTAATGCTTTTCTTAAATCACCATTAGCCGATGAAATAATATGGTCTAAAGACTCGTCATTAATCTCAATATTATAATGACCTAAACCTCGTTCTTTATTATTTATCGCATTAATAATAGCTTCTTTTATTTCCTTATCAGTTAAAGGTTCTAATCTAAATATTTGGCTCCTTGATAACAATGACGAATTCACTTCAAAAAAAGGATTCTCAGTTGTAGCACCTATTAAGATTATTTCACCCTTTTCTACAGATGGAAGTAACCCATCTTGTTGAGCTTTATTAAAACGATGAATCTCATCTAAAAAAAGAATTGTTTTTCTACTATAAAGCTTTAAATCCTCTTTAGCCTTAATAATTATTTCTCGAACTTCCTTAACACCTGTACTAACTGCATTTAGCTGTATGAAATTACTACTTGTAATTTGACTGATTACAAATGCTAAACTTGTTTTACCTGTTCCAGAAGGACCATATAAAATAATGGAAGCTAATTGATCAGCCTCAATCGCCCTTCTGAGTAATTTTCCCTTACCAATAATATGTTTTTGACCAATAAACTCATCAATATTACGTGGTCTTAAACGATCAGCTAAAGGTGCAAAATTATCTAAATTATTTGAAAATAAATCCATAATAACACTACCTTAAAATTAATTTAATCTAAATAATCCCTCTAACGATTTCGCGTGTTTTTTCTATTGTATATTCAATATCACTTTCAGAAATTTCACGATGTGTTGTTAATCGAACTAAATATTCACCAAACCCACTAGTTAATACGTCTTCTTGCTGCAACAAGTAAATGAATTTGCTTGAATTTATTCCTAAATCCTCAATATCAATAATTACTATATTAGTATGTACCATGTTTAGATCTATTTTTATACCTTTTATCTCGCTTAATCCAATTGCCAGTTGTTTTGCAAGTTTATGATCATCTGCCAGCCTATCAATCATTTTTGTTAATGAAATAATTCCAGGTGCAGCAATTATTCCTGCTTGTCTCATGCCCCCACCTAAGCGTTTACGCCATTTTTTCGCCTTATTAATCCATTCTTTTGAACCAACTAATAATGAACCTACTGGTGCACTTAATCCTTTTGATAAACATAATTGTACTGTATCGACATATTGTGCAATTTCTTTTACATCTACACCTAGTGCAACTGATGCATTAAATATTCTTGCACCATCTAAATGAATAGGTATTCCATTCCTATTCATATTAAATACTTGTTTCATATATTCTAAAGGTAATACAACCCCGCCAGCGCGATTATGTGTGTTTTCCAAACAAATCAGAGATGTTATTGGTGCGTGGATATTTTCTTCCCTAATCGCTTTTGCAATTTCATTTACAGGCATTTGTCCACTATTACCTTTAATTGTTCTTGTTTGAACTCCTGCAAGAGCTGCAACTGCTCCTGCCTCATAATAAAAAATATGTGATTCAGCTTCTAAGATTATTTCATCACCCGGGCGGGTGTGTGTCAATACAGCTATTTGGTTTCCCTGAGTTCCACTAGTAACAAAAAGAGCTGCCTCTTTTCCTAACATATTCGCAGTTAGCTCTTCTAGTTTGTTAACCGTTGGATCTTCACCATATACATCATCACCTACTTCAGCTTTGTACATAGCTTCTCTCATCTCTTCTGTGGGCTTAGTTACCGTATCACTTCTTAAATCAATCATCTTCAACACTCCATTCAATAAAACTAATTGTTTCTAAAATTCTGATTTTTAATAACCGTTTATTTTCTTATTATACGTGTGAATGTAATCAATGCCTTCAAACCAATCATTGATTCGCGGAATATCATTTGGTAATATGCGGTTATATGGACGATCAACGACGACAGTTGATATTCCGTTTTTAATAAGATTATTTATATGAAAAGGATCATCTTCAAAAAATAAATCGATCTGATTAGATAAAGCAATCTTACTTTTATTCTGAGAGCTCATAAATAAATTGTTTTTATTAAGTGGGAAATTATATTTAACTAACCACTCCTCGGTAATTTTTCTAACCTTCTTAAACCCGGGCCTAGCTGTTATAAAAAAAATTTCATGTCCTTCTTTTTTTAATTGTTGTAATGACTCTGATGATTGTTCTATTGGCATTCCAAGAGTATATATTCTTGTTTCTAATCTTCTCCACATCTTTTTACCCTCTTCACTAGTCAATCCAAATGGCTCATCTAAAAAATATGTTGTTACTTCTTCCTCCGCAACATTCATATTAAGTTCCTCGTTATATATTTCAATTGCTGCTCTGTGCGTATATTTTATTGTCCCATCAATATCAATGCCTAATTTCATTTTAATTACTCCTTTAAAATATATATTATTTCATTTTATCAGATTTAAAAATATTTTAAATGTATTAAGCCTATCTTATCAAAAAAA
Organism: uncultured Bacillaceae bacterium; assembly: GCA_964609605.1. Classification (GTDB taxonomy): domain Bacteria; phylum Bacillota; class Bacilli; order Tepidibacillales; family Tepidibacillaceae; genus CAZSSR01. The sequence goes on from CAZSSR010000068.1 coordinate 4,587, forward strand.
TATTGATTTTTTGTTAAGTTATTATATAATAAAATTATATTTAGATGTTTATCTAAATATCTATACTATAGGAAAATAAGGAAGTGAAAGATGAATGTCACCTTTTAATACTGGCTTCAAAGCTTTATCCGACCCAACACGAAGAAGAATTATCGAGTTATTAAATGTAAGACCGATGACAGCTGGGGAAATTGCTGAACAATTCAATATCTCAAAGCCGAGTATTTCACATCATCTAAATCTTCTTAAACAGGCAGATATGATTATTGATGAAAAAAAAGGACAGTTCATTATATATAGATTAAACACAACAGTTTTTCAAGATATAACTAAGTGGTTTTTTGAATATACAAATACTAATAAAAATGAGGATGTGGAGTGAGTTATTATGAAAAAAATTGATTGGTTTATATTGACACTAATTTTATTTACTTTTGCAATCGGAATTTATTTATATCCGCGTTTACCCGAACAAATTCCTATCCATTGGAATATTAAAGGTGAGGTAGATTCTTACGGTAGTAAATTATTTGGTACTTTTTTATTGCCAACATTAAACCTCGTTTTATTTGGAATGTTTCTCTTGCTTCCAAAAATAGACCCTAGAAAAGAAAACTATCAGAAATTTACTGGTCCATACAAAATAATACGACATACGATGCATTTATTCTTTGTCCTTTTATTCTTTGTTACCATGTATCAATCAATTAATATAAGTGAAGATAAAATTAAGTTTTTAGAAGTAGATTTTATAGTTCCTTTTACGGTATCGATATTAATAATCATTTTTGGTAATTACCTAGGAAAAATTAAAGATAATTTTTTTGTTGGAGTTAGAACTCCGTGGACTCTTAGCAGTAAAGATGTATGGTATAAAACACATCGACTAACCAGCAAATTATTCGTTATATCAGGTATATTAGGGATAATTGGGAGTTTTATTGGAGGCAATCTTAGTTTTATTTTATTAATCATTCCAATTCTTCTCTCAAGTTTAATTGCTGTTCTATATTCCTATTTTGCTTATCAGAAGGAGTTAAAACATTAAAGCATTTTAAAAACCGCCAATTCTATCAAACCACACTAGACTTAAGAAAATGAGTCAGTCCAAGGCACACTTATAATCTATGGAACGAAGCTTACTTAAGGTAAGTGAGTTCCTGAGATTTAAGTGTAACGATGGAATAGCTCATTTTATCAAGGATAGATATAGGACAACTCACGGATAACAACACTCGCCATAATCAACCCAGCAACAGGCGGAACAAAAGCATTGCTGCCTAGAATACTGCCGTACCCGCTTGGATCAACCACAGGTTTTATAGGCTTTTCTGGTGAAAATACCACATCAACACCTTTATAAACACCGTGTTCCTTCAATCCTTTGCGAATTAGTTTTGCTACAGGGTCCATATGTGTCTTTGATATATCAGTAACTATAAATTGAGTTGGATCTAATTTATTGGCTGTACCCATTGATGATATTATTGGAATATTTCTCCTCTTGCTTTCAACAATAACATTAATTTTACTACTTATCGTATCTATAGCATCAACAATATAATCCGGATTATGTAAAAAGATTGATTCAGCTGTATTAATATCATAATAAATTGATAAAGCAACAACCTCACACTCAGGATTTATTCTTTTAATTCTTTCTTTCATTAAATCAACTTTATAATCACCCACCGTATCCAAAAATGCATGGTTTTGTCGATTAATATTTGTAATATCAACTACGTCATCATCAACTAAAACTAACTTACCTATTGCAGAACGTGCAAGAGCTTCAACGGTATAGGAACCAACTCCACCTAACCCTAATACAACTACAGTACTTCCAGTTAATTTATTAATACCTTCTTTTTTAAGTTGTAGTTCTAATCTAGAGAATTGTTTATCCATTGACTCACCTCATATACATAAGAAAATTAAACCCTTAAGAATTAACTTAAGGGTTGTTATTTGTTACTAATAAATTTTGTAAAAGCCCCGTGAATGCCGTGGTACCTTTGTTTTGAACCTGCGTTTGCAGGTGGGTGATCTGCCTTAAACTTCTTTGTTCCATTGTTAAAAAATTAAGAATGGCATCATATCCACTTAAGAACTCGAAATCCCTATAATAAAGTGTTGGATCAAAACTATGGTAATCACGAACAACTTAGGGCTCTTACTTTCATTTCTATTTTATCATATAGATAAATTTAAAAGCAAGTTTAGTTTACAAAGGATTTCCCAGGTAATCTTTTATATCAACGTTATTCTTTTTTATTACTTTTCGTAATTTCAAGGTGAAGTTCCTTTAACTGCTTTTTCTCAATCATTGTAGGTGCACCTGTTAGTAGACAATTAGCATTAGCTGTCTTTGGAAAAGCAATTGTATCTCTTAAATTATCTCTGCCTGCTAATATCATAACTAGTCTATCAATCCCGAATGCTATTCCACCATGAGGAGGTGTGCCATATTCAAATGCTTCTAATAAAAATCCGAATTTTTCCCTTGCTTCTTCTTTCGTAAAACCTAATGCTCCAAACATCTTTTCTTGGATATCTCGCTGATATATCCTCATGCTTCCTCCACCCAATTCATACCCATTAAGGACCATATCATAGGCTTGAGCTTTCACTCTTCCAGGATCAGTATCTAATAATGGAATATCTTCTTTGTTAGGCATTGTAAATGGATGATGCTCCGCAACAAACCTTTTTTCCTCATCATTATATGTTAATAAAGGAAAATCTGTTATCCAAACAAATTTATATGTATTATCAGAAATAAGATTTAATCTTTTCCCGAATTCTAATCTTAAATTTCCTAAGGCATCGGCGACTATTTTTTTCTTATCTGCAACGAAAAGTAGTAAATCACCAGATTCTGCATCCATAATATTCTTTATCTGCTCAATTTCTTCTTCTGATAACATTTTAGCTATTGGACCTTTTAACTCGTTCTCTTGCAATGATATCCACGCCAAACCTTTAGCCCCAAAGTTCGAGGTAAGAGCCATTAAGTTATCTATATCTTTTCTACTATAAGCAGCACAGCCTTTTGCATTAATACCCT
>CAZSSR010000069.1:0-7618 GCA_964609605.1 uncultured Bacillaceae bacterium
AATAACAGTAATTCCTTTTTTTATTGCTTCTACCACTATTTCATATCCTGGGTCAGAAATAGCTGGCATTCCAGCGTCGCTTACTAATGCAATTCTTTTACCATTCTCCAAATCCTCTAATAATTTATGACCACTACTTACTTTATTATGCTCATGATAGCTTACCAATTTCTTTTTAATATTAAAATGATTTAACAACTTCAGAGTATGCCTGGTATCTTCAGCTGCTATAACGTCAACCTCTTCAAGAATTTGTAATGCTCGAAACGTTATATCATTTAAATTACCTATCGGTGTACCTACTAGATAAATTACACCTTTCTCTTCTACATCTATAAAGCTTTTTTGGGTTTCCATTTTAATCATCCTTTTTTATAAGCTTTTGTTTTTGTAATCTAGTAAGCTTTTTAATATTTATTTCTCTTTTTAACGCTAAAGACTTACTTTCTAACTCTTCAAAATATATTAATTTAACTGGGCGTCTTCCCCTAGTATATTTTGAAGCTTTTCCATTCTGATGTTTTTTTAATCTTTCATCAATACAGTTCGTATAACCCGTATAATATGTATGATCTCTGCATTCTAAAATATAGATATAATGTTTATCATCCATTACTATCACCATAATACATCTGATATACTTCATCACTATATTCTTCTTTATCCTTATATATTATTAACGGAGGTAGTACGTGCATCTCTGTTCCGCCATGTTTAATTGCTTCAACTAGAACCATATTAGCTTCTTTTGATTTGCTAGGATGTACAAATCTAGTTCTCTTTGGCTCAAGCTTTTCATTTCTCATAAACATTATAATATCTGCAAATCTCGATGCCCGGTGAACCATTGCCAATTTTCCTCCTACTTTTAACAATTGACTACTTATATTAATAACATTCCTTAAATCAGTTAATATTTCATGTCTAGCAATAGCAAAATGAATATTAATATTTTTATCTTGACCGTTAATTGGCATATAGGGTGGATTAACTGTTACTAAATCAAATTTATCCTTACCTAATAGTTTCGGAGCTTCCTTTATATTTTCGTTAATAATATTTATTTGATTAGTTAAATTATTAATTTCTATACTCCTCAAAGACATATCTACTAACCTATCCTGTATCTCAACTCCATATATCGATGCTTTAGTCTTTTGTGATAACAGGAGTGGAATAACACCATTACCGCTACATAAATCAACAATGTTACCATTTTTGGGTACAGTTGAAAAATGAGCTAGTAAAATAGCATCTATCGAAAAAGAAAACACTTCCCTACTTTGGATTATTTTAAGAACACTTGTCAAATCATCTATTCTTTCAGAAGATTTTAAATCGATTTTATTCATATTTATATTCCCCTCAACATTAAAAAAATGACCCTATATCTTAAGAGTCATTATGATTTATTTAAAAAAGACAAACAAAATAAACAATCACCATCTATTCTTAAACTGCCATAATGCAGATTACATACATGAAATCCTTCATGATATAAACGAGCTAAATTATCATGGCCTTCACCAACTACACCGTTACTAACTTCATCTGTTTTATTACCATTTGTTTTATTATTTTCATTTTCTAATCTTATACGTAGTTGCTCATTTTCTATAGATAAATGGTGATTTTCCTCAAGCAAAGAAATTACTTTTTGTTTTAAATATCCTACCCCTTTATATAAATCTCCAAGTTCTTCCTCTATACTAGCAACTTGTGAAAAAATATCTTTTTTTTCCACATTAACCACTCCAGATTTAAAATTCTGTATATTCTTCTACTATCTCTTCTAATGGAAATACTTCAACCTTATTTGTCTCTTTTAATTCTATTTGAACCTTGCGCTCTTTAATATCTATAGCTACAACTTTACCTACACCTAAAGATGTTAACACTTTACTTCCCACTCCAGGATACTTATCTCTACCATTCTTACTTTCATAATTCTCATTTTCATATTTTAAACAACACATTAAACGACTACATAATCCAGAAATTTTTATCGGATTTAGTGAAAGATTCTGATCTTTTGCCATTTTTATAGACACAGGTTCAAATTCCCCTAAAAATGTTGAACAACATAAAACACGCCCACATTGACCTATTCCACCTAACATTTTAGCCTCATCTCTAACTCCTATTTGTCTTAATTCTATCCTTGTTTTAAAGACAGCAGCTAAATCCTTTACCAATTCACGAAAATCAATTCTTCCTTCAGCAGTAAAATAAAATATAATCTTATTTCTAACAAAAGTATACTCAACATCAATTAAACTCATTTCCAATTCATGTTGATCGATTTTTTCTTGACATATTTTAAATGTTTCTATCGCATCAACTTTATTTTTCTCCACAGTTATAGCATCTTCTTCATTTGCAAGCCTTAGGACTTTTTTTAAAGGTAACACAACTTCCTCTTCAGTTACCTCTTTATTACTTATTATTACCTGCCCATATTCTACTCCTCTAGCTGTTTCAACGATTACATATTGACCTTTATTAATAAATATATCATCTGATTCAAAATAATATATTTTACCTGCTTTTTTAAAACGTACTCCAACGACTGTATACACTAGTTAATTTCCCTCCCAAAGAGAAAAAACCATATGCTCTAAAGTTAGTTGTAAATTCACATTAGAACCTATCTTTTTCTTAATATTAAGTATCTCTTCGATTTGATTTATTATCTGTTCCTCTGTTAAATTTGATGCTTGTTTAGTTAAATTTTCCTTAAAATCTTTATAGACTATATACTTATCTCTACCTAGTTTTATACTAATTAAATCTTTTACCCATAATATTACTAAATCTAAAAACTGTTGAATATTTTCTTTAATAAACTCATTTTTAATAATCTTAATATTTAGGGTATTATGAGCATGGTATTTTCTAAACACAATCTCTTCTGTCCATTCTACCACTATCTTTTTCATATTTGCAAACTCATCTGATAAAATAAGCTTATCAATATCATTAATATCATTTGTTAAATGGGCTGCTATTAATAAATCATTAACCTTTTCATGGTTATTATTTATTTTTATTATATTAAAAGGGTCTAATGGTGAAAAATTTATAACTTGGCTTCTTGATTTAATAGTTGGTAATAATTGATGATAATTCTCAACTAGCAAAATTGTTACTATTTTATTTTCTGGTTCTTCCATTATCTTTAGTAAACTATTCGCAGCTTGTGTTGTTAATAATTCTGCCTGTTCAATAATAAAAAATTTATATTTAACGTCTATTGCAACAAAACCAATATTTTTCTGGACTTGTCTTATTTGATCTATCTTAATCGCTTTCGTCTCAGGTTTAATCCATATTATATCTGGATGATTATAGTTTTTTATTTTAAAACAATTACTACATTCTTCGCACACAGTATCATTAAATGACAAACAGTTCAATGCTTTAGCAAATTCCAGAGCCATTTTTGATTTTCCTGAACCAATTGGTCCAGAAAAAATATAAGCATGTCCAACTCTTTGATGCTTAATAATATTATTTAATTGTTCTACTATACGCTTCTGACCAATTACCTCAGCTAACACCATTTTTTCCATCCTTACTAAATTTCACATTATCTCTGGATATAGATTAATAATATAGATTGACAATCAATCCTCTTATATCTCCCATTTCCTCTAATAATTTAATTTGATCAGATTCTTTCTCTAATATCATTTCTGATAAACTCATAAGCTTCTCATCTATTTCCTTTAAAACTTTGTATCTTTTCTTTCGACCTGCTTTATCATAGCTATATTTATCCTCTAGCAAAAGTGCATTCTCCACTACTTCATTTATAAATCGTCTAATAAGAGTTTTGTATGTTGATAACTCTCTAAGCCCTTTAGATATCAATAATTTCTTGCCTTGTTCATCGATATCTTCTAGTAATTGATTTAATTGCTCCCTTGTTTGCTGTTGCTGTTCTTTTTGTAAAAAATCCGAAAAATCCATCTTCTTGCCAACGTTTTCTAAACTTTTATTTGTTAATATATTAATTGATTTACCTTGAAAACCATGCTCAATTTTCATATTCATCACCTTTAAAATTGATAAAAACTTTCTATCGGCAAAATAAATACTGTAGCTCCCCCAACCTCTACTTCAATAGGATAAGTAAGATAAGAATCTGCATTACCACTAAATGTTGATATAGGTGATACTACTTGTTCTCTTTTTTTACAATTATCTTTTATTAACTCTAGCGCTTCATCAATCCTATTTTTATCTACTCCAATAAAGAAGGTTGTGTTCCCTGCTTTTAAAAAACCGCCTGTACTAGCTAATTTTGTCGCTCTTAGATTCTTACCAATAAGAGCATTAGATAGTCTGTTGCTATCTTTATCTTGTACTATAGCAACTATTAATTTCAACTTAATCCCTCCTCTCCTTTGTTTGTAAAAATATTTCTAAATCACTCATTATGCTTTGAAATATCTTATCTACTGATTGCTCTCCATCAATTTTTATAATTCTTGCTTTATTATTTTCAGCTAACTCATTAAAACCATTTAATACTCTTTGGTGATACTCAATATCTTTTTGTTCTATTCTATCTAAAGTATCACTAAATTCGCTTATATTCCTTGCTAATACGCGTTCTCTTCCTATTTTCGGTTTAATACTTAATAAATAAGTCCTATGTGGTTTAAGTCCAGAACTAGCAAACATATTTATTTCTTCAATAATATTTTTATCAATAGCTAAACCATATGCTTGATAAGCAATGCTCGCATCAATAAAACGATCACTAAGAACTATCTTCCCTTGATTCAATGCAGGTATAATAACCTCGTGAACAAGTTGGGCCCGTGAAGCTGCGTATAATAATATCTCTGTTTGATTTTTTAAATCTATATAATCAGGTCTTAGAAGAATTTCTCTAATCTTATCACTAATAATTGTACCACCAGGATCCCTAGTTGTAACAACATCATATCCTTTTTCTATTAGATAATTTGCTAATAATTTCAACTGTGTCGTTTTCCCAGAGCCATCTGGACCTTCAAAAGTAATAAATATACCTTCCACAATAATTCGTATCCTCCATTTTATCTATTCTTTATCATTAATAACCTTAATATTATTTTCTTTTCCATTATTATAGACACCATATATGTTAATGCCTATTTTTTTTAATTGGAGTAGATACTCAATACTTTCTTTAGAAATTACTTCCCCTATTTGTACCACAGGTATACCTGGTGGATAAGGCGTTATCATTTCAGCAGCAATTTTACCTATTGCTTCAAACATTGGTACTATTGTAGTTCTACTATACAACATTTTATCTAAAGAAACCTCTTTTAGACCATTACTATCTGGATAATAATCAAATATTAAACTTTGTAGATTAGTTTTTTTAATTTTATTCGTACTAATTTCATTATCAATCTTCATTAAAGACGATAATAAATTATTTAAATCTTTATTGCTAGTACCGTTTGATATAATTGCTAAAATATTATATAAATCAGCTAGCTCAGTAAATATTTTTTTATTTTCTAAATTTTCCTGAAGTGAAACACCTGAATAAGACCTATTGTTACTATGAATAATAATCTTTAATGGATCTAATAATAAATTATCGTTTTCAAAATTATGTATAACATTAATATTTTTTAAATTGATTGCTTTTTTATAAAAATTATCAAGATTGACGAAAGTTTTATCCCATAATCTATCACCTTCAGATTCTAACCAAGCACACGTTAAGTCAAGTGATGCCATTATTGGATATGATGGGCTAGAAGTCTGAATCATTGAAAGAAACATCCCTAACCTATCTATCTCAATATATTTACTTTTTACATGCAACATTGAACCCATCGTCAAAGCTGACAAAGTCTTATGCGTTGATTGGACAGCTATATCTGCCCCACCTTGAATAGCTGAACTTGGAAACCTAGGATGAAAACCAAAATGAGCACCGTGCGCCTCATCCACCAATAAAGGTATATTATATTTATGAACTATATCACTAATGCATTTAATATTGATGCTTATTCCATAATAGCTTGGGTTCGTGATTAAAACTGCCTTAACGTCCTCATTCATTCTTAGTGCATTTATTAAACTACTTTTGCTAATACCTCCCGAAATCCCCAATTGCGTGATTCGTTCAGAATCTATATATATTGGTCTTGCTCTTGCAAGTATTAACCCATTAATTACTGATTTATGAACCTCTCTTTGGACAATGATTTTATCACCTGGCTGACAAGTTGCTAATATCATCGCTAAATTTCCTGAAGTACTTCCATTAACCATGAAAAATGTTTTATCTGCCTGATATAAATTAGCTGCTCTTTTTTCTGCCTCTAATATAATTCCTTTTGGTTGATGAAGATCATCTAATCCAGTTATTTCAGTCATATCTAACTTTAATAACTCTTTATAATATTTCTTTCCGATAGGATTAAAGGCTTTTCCCATCTTATGCCCTGGTACATGAAAGGAAGCTATCGAGCTTTTATAATGTCTAACCAATTTTTCAAAGATTGGAGCATGTATTTTACTCATTTATACCTCATACCTTTATGAAAATTATAATTCAATTCTTCCTTCTAAAGCCTTGGTCAGTGTAACCTCATCAGCATATTCTAAATCCCCACCAACAGGTAACCCATGAGCGATTCTTGTTACTTTAATTCCAGTTGGTTTGACTAATTTTGAAATATATAAAGCCGTTGCTTCTCCCTCAATATTTGGATTTGTAGCTAATATTAACTCCTTAATTTGTTCATCATTTAATCTTATAATTAATTCTCTAATTGTTAATTCTTCAGGTCCTATTCCTTCCATTGGCGACATTACACCATTAAGCACATGATATAATCCGTGAAATTCTCTAGTACGTTCAATCGCGATAACATCTTTAGGATCTTGCACAACACAGATAATCGATTGATCTCTGTTTTTTTCACTACAAATATAGCACGGATCAGTAACTGTTATATTCTGGCATATAGAACAATAAACTAAATTCTTTTTAATATTTATTAGCGCATTTGCTATTTCAACTACATCATTTTCTTCCATTTTCAGTGTATAAAATGCTAGTCTTTGTGCCGTCTTTGGTCCGATTCCAGGTAATTTTGAAAAACCCTCAATAAGCTTAGCTATTGGTTCTGGATATTGGTATGACATATCTATTCCTCTCTAGAATAATCCCGGCATATTTAAGCCACCTGTATATTTTCCCAAATCGTCCGATATCATTTGATCAGCCTTAACCAATGCATCATTAATAGCAGTTAAAATTAAATCTTCTAACATCTCTACATCTTCAGGATCAACAACATCTTTATTAATATTAATGCTTACTATCTGTTTATGACCATTTGCAACAACCTTTATCATTCCACCACCCGTGGTAGTTTCAACGGTTTTATCTTTTAATCCTTCTTGCGCCTTCTCCATATCCTGTTGCATTTTTTTTACTTGCTTCATCATTTGATTCATATTTTTCATTTTATTGCCCCCTAATCTTTAATTATTAATAAATCCTCACTAAATAATTCGGTTGTTTTAGCTATTAATGCTTCTCTAGTTTCATCTTCTCCGATTTTTATATCTTCATTATTATTTTTCTTATTAG
>CAZSSR010000070.1:0-7570 GCA_964609605.1 uncultured Bacillaceae bacterium
AATAAATAGAATTATTAAAAGTCACTTTTATTAAAGTGGCTTTTTTTATAAATTAGATCATATAAATGCGAAGTGGGTGAAATTGAATGAAAATTGAAAGAAAGAAGATTAATGTTGGGGTTGGTTTTGTAACAGGACGCAAGAATTTTAAAAATGTGGTAAAAACATATGTCGATAATTGGTATGAATCTGGACTTGTAGATAATAAAAAAATCTCACTTCATTTGTTCGTTGCTTACGATTTAAAGTATAAAAGGACAAAAGTGAGTGATTACAAAATTACGGGCGAAGAGATATTGGATATGGTGGACTCGGCTTATTATTTAGGAAATTCTTCGATATTAAATGAGGCACAATACCTAGTAGAGAAGAAAATTATAACTTTAAAAGAAGCTAATCTGATATTTGGTGAAGGCTATGCAAAGAAAAGAAATATAGTTTTGTACTTTGCATTAAAAAATAAAATGGATTATCTTATTTTCCTTGATGATGATGAATATCCAATAGCAGCTGTAAAAATTAATGATAGTATTGTTTGGAAGGGTCAAGAGGTTATATCAACGCATATTAATAATATTCAATATGCTGATATGACACATGGACATCATTGTGGCTATATATCTCCAATACCACATTTAGATTTCAATGAGAAGCTTTCGGAGAATGAGTTTAGAATTTTCATCGAAACTATAAGCAACGACATTATTAACTGGGATTCAATAAAAGAAAAAATGAATGATGGTGGGGTCACTTATGCTGATCTTGATATAATAAATAGCGAAATTATTGAAGTCGTTAAAGAAATAAATGGGATGAAATTTATTTCAGGTGCTAATTTGGGTTTTAATCTTAAGAATCTTGATAAATTATTTCCATTTTATAATCCTCCAGGAGCAAGAGGAGAAGACACTTTTTTAAGCACCTGTATTGGTGAAAGTATTATAAGAAAAATTCCTTGCTATACTTTTCATGATGGTTTCTCTACATACGAGCATTTGCTTCTTGGAGTGCTTCCAAACAAATTAGATGTTATGAAATTTGATTCGAGTGGAATTACAAAAAGGTTTTTAAAAGCTTCAATTGGTTGGATTAGGTACAAGCCACTATTGCTTTATATTACTCAAAGAGAAAATTACGAAACGGAAATAATGAAAATGAGAGAAAATTTATTAAATGTAATTCCGAAAATATGTAATTATTTTGGAGATAAAGAATTTGAAAATATTTTGACTGAATTTGAATTTTATCATACTCATGTAGAAGTACATTATAAGGATTTTGAAAATACTAAAGCTGCCTGGTTGAAAATAATTAAGTATTTAAAGAATAGTTAAAGCAAGGTTTTCTATTCTTACTATAGTTCAAAGGCTTCAAAATAGAGAAAATATGCTCGTTCGTTGTGCTTTTTCATAAACGTACCAGGTAACCACTACCGGTACCACCACGACAACACTTATTATATTAAAAAAATGGTACTTACTTTTTGTTAATTAAAAGTAAGTACCATTTTTTATTAATTAGCTTTAAACAATCTTCCGGTATAGGTATTTTTTAAAGTATTTAACAAAGTTATTGTCCAAATCACGAATAATAATAAGTATAGTGCAAACCCAATGTAACTTACTAAATCAAAGCCAAATAATAATGAAACTTTATAACTAGCAGCTACATATACACCAAGCGGGAAAGTGAATGCCCACCAAGAAAGACTATAAGGCAGATTTACTTTTCTTATATAGTGAAGGGTTATAAATATAGCTATAAATGCCCACCATATACCAAATCCCCAGAATAAAAGAGAAAAAATTTCAAAAGGTTCTTTAACAGTAATAAAATTACTATTTTGAACCAATGATATAAGAGATAAAATTCCAGCACCTATAGGTCCAAGTGTTATCCACATAGTTGGAACTAAAGTATTTGGTAAAGGGTTATGGAGTATAAAACGATACATACATATTGCTAAAAGTGATAAGTATATAAAGAATCCTGAACCCCAACTAAAATAATTTAATAATATAATAAACTCTTGCATAAGCCCAGAAAATTCATTGATTAATAACCCACCACTTACTGGGATTACAATAAGTCCAACAGGAGGTATAAACCATGCAGGACTGATATGATCTAATTTTACAGATTCACTTAAAAACATTTTATATGAAATTCTAATAGAAAAATAGATAGTTAAAAATGAACCAATGAACCAAAATATTTTTCCGGTTGTCATATTTTGACCAATGGTAATAAAATTTGAAGATAATACGAGCATTGCAATTGCAATGGTTGGAAAGAAATTTGCTAATACAGGATGATTAAAATCTGATATTGCATTCTCAGGAAACAGTATCCATCTTAATGTCCAAGGTACTAATAATATAAAAAACAAAAAGACGTTAAAATAAAAAAGCCATTGTGCTATATTTTCTAAAAGTGGAATGTATATTGAATAAAATTGACTGGATATAGCAAAAATACCTGTTCCCATCACCATAGCAAACCATGAAGGTGCGAAGTTTTTTATTATATCTCTTTTTTGACTAATCTCTAATAACATTTGAGCCCTCCATATTTTAAAGTATTTATATTTCTGAATGAGAGTTAAGAAATATTAATATCCACGCCACCAACAATGACATACTTTAATTTTTATCATTTTAGAGCAACACAAGGGAATATACCCCGTGTGCATGCACCCCACTTTCTATCCAACGTGCTTCAATTGTACTATAAAATATGATTCTTAACAAAACTAATTTGATTTGTGATAAGTTTAATTTCGCTAAATAACACTTAATGCATGGGTGCTGGAATGACTGTTTTAAGCCGTTTTAATTCGTTGACAGAAGAGAAAGAGTTGTTTAATATTATAAAGTAAGTTTAGTAGTTTAGTAAATCAGTAAATTAGTAAATATCAAAAGTATAATTAGTAAAATAGATGGAGGTTATAAGATGAAAATACCAACTACCTTAAGGCATAAACCAGTTATCGTGTCTGAAAACTATGAAAATGTTGATGGCAGATATGCCTATGATACAGATGCTAAGGGGCTTTCCTTAGGGTTAGCACAGTGGAATGATAGAGGAAAGGTAGATATCTCAGCAAAGGTTTGGAGACATACTGGAGGTAAATGGTCAAGGCAGTCTGAAGAATTACCATTACATCGAGTGCTAGATTTGAGCATATTAGTTTGCAGGGCAAAACTTCATTTTCAAGAAGCTTACCAATATGAAAACTTATATGATCCTGATAATCCAGTTATAGATCGAGTTGGGTTACAAGGAGATGCCATGAATGTGTCTGTATGTACGGAAAACGATAAAATAAATGAAGATATTAAACTATTTAGTAAAGTTCTCAGCAAGGATGATGAGCTTATTTCAGAGCGTTTGCGAACTCTATCAGGCCTACTAAGAGAAATGGGGTATTAATTATGGATAGAAAAAAGGAATTAAAGTTGCAATATAAACAAATGAGACCAAAAATGGGGATATTTATTATTCGTTCTCAAGTTAATAATAAGTGCTACATAGAAGCGACAAAAAATATAAATACTACAATTAATGGTGCTGAGTTTAAATTAAAATCTGGCAATCATCCAAATAGGGAGTTACAAAAGGAATGGAAGGAATTTAGTAAAGATAACTTTGTGATTGAAATTCTTGAGTATCTTGATTACGATAAAGATGAAACGAAGATGGACTATAGTGAAGATTTAGAAGTATTACAATTGATTTGGGAAGATAAAATTGCAAAAAAGAATATTGAGTTTTATAAAAAATGAACATAATAAAAGAAATAAGTTCAAGAAATAGGGGGGAATTATGAAAATTTTAGGTGTTGTAGGAAGCCCGAGAAAACGAGGGAATACGGATATATTGGTTGACTCTGTTTTAGATGGAGCCAAAAGAAAAGGATTTGATGTAGAAAAAATATATTTAGAAGATTTAGATTTTCGTGGATGTATTGCTTGTGAAGGATGTAGAAAGACTAGCAAATGTGTACTTAATGATGATATGGAAGAGGTATATAGTAAACTAGAAACATCAGATGGCATCGTGCTTGGGTCACCCACCTACTTTTATAACATTACCTGGTTAACTAAAAAATTCTTAGATAGGTTATATGTTTATGAGGTCTTTGATGAAACTGATCGTTCGGTGTGGCTAAGTCCCAATGAAGTTAATGGGATGAAATATGCAGTAACTATTGCTATTTGCGAGCAGGAAACAGAAGAAAATATGGGTTTTGCGTCACAAGCAATGAATTTAGCACTTAGATCTGTAGGATGGAGAACAGTCGTTGAAATTAAGGCTTTTCATTTATTTGAATGCGGAAAAGTAAAAGAAGAATCACGATTTATAAAAGAAGCTGAAGATGCTGGCGAGAAGTTAGCGAAGACTATAATTTTAGCTAATAAATTAAAAAGTGAAGGAAGATTAATAAATATAGTATCCAATTAAGGGATTTCAGACTATAAATCGATACAATTATAGATATCGTAAAAATGCAGAGTACTGCTTGCACTCATTGACTTCAATATGAGAAACTGTTTAGAGAAGAAAGGTAGGCGCTTAAATTGAAAAATTTTTATTTGGTGCATCAGGGATTGGGGTTCCTAAGGGTGGTAAAAATATCTCAAGACAAGATCTTGCAAACTTTTTTTAGATGTGATAGAAAATTACGAATATATAAATGAAAAAGATGGAGTAGCTTACTAGGAAGCAGTATAAATATATACAATTGCGCAGTTCAGTCCAACATGTAACACCTCGCGTATATGAAATCTAATGAGTGACTTTCTAGGAACTGACAAAGTATATGTTATAAAAAATACTTGGAGGAAATAAAATTGAGTAAAATAAATATGGAAGATTTAGGGTTCAAAGAAAACTTTATTGCTGAGTCAACCTTATATCCTGATTTGTATATTGGACGAGTAATTACTCAATATAAAGGCTTATACAAGGTAATAACAGTGAATGGTGAGTTAATAGCAGAAATATCGGGGAAAATTCATTTTAATGCAAAATGTTTATCTGATTTTCCAACAGTTGGTGATTTCGTTATGCTTGACCGAGATGAAAATACCGGTGGAAATGTGATTATTCATAATGTTCTGACAAGGAAAAGTGCATTTATTAGAAAAGCAGCGGGAACATCGAATGATAAACAAGTTGTAGCTTCAAATATTGACACCGTTTTTATTTGTATGTCTCTTAATAATGATTATAATCTTCGTAGATTAGAACGTTATATTGGAATTGCTTGGGACAGTGGAGCAATTCCAGTTATTGTGCTTACTAAAGCTGATTTATGCTGTAATATTTCTGAAAATTTAGCAGACCTTGATACTATCGCTATCGGGTTAGATATAATAGTTACTTCAAGTATGAATGAAGATGGCTATTTAGCAGTTAATAATTATATTCATAGCGGTAAAACAGTTGCTTTTATCGGATCTTCTGGAGTTGGGAAATCTACTTTAATTAATAAACTTATAGGAGAAAGTGTTATTGAAGTTAATGAGATAAGAGATGACGACAAGGGTAGGCATACTACTACTAGAAGGGAGTTGTTCATTCTTCCAAATGGAGGGGTGGTTATAGATACTCCAGGAATGAGAGAAATTGGCATAGAGGTTGCAGATTTATCTAAGACATTTGCGGATATTAGTGAATTATCAATTAAGTGTAAATTTAGGAATTGCACGCATTCTAATGAGCCGAATTGCGCTATACAAGATGCTATAAATAAAGGTTCGCTTTCAAAGGAAAGATTTGATAGTTATTTAAAACTAAAGAAGGAGACTAAGTATGAAGGGTTGAATTCTAAAGAAATTGAACAAAAGAAGATTAGTGAAATGTTTAAGGACGTGGGTGGAATGAAGAATGTAAGAAAATTCATAAAAGAAAAGAACAGTAGAAAAATATAAATTGAAAATTGTAGGATGTTTTAAATTATAGAGGAGGGATAATTTGAGATTTATTTCATGGAATATCGACTCATTAAATGCTGCTTTAACAAGTGATTCAAATAGGGCAGTGCTTACAAGGCAAGTAATTGATACAATTATTGATATGGATGTAGATGTAATTGCTTTACAAGAAACTAAATTATTAGACACTGGACCAAGTAAGATACTTATGGAGCATTTAATGGAGAATTTTAAAGGATACTCGTATGTATGGAGAAGTTCTCAAGGGCCAGCCAGAAAAGGTTATGCAGGGACAATGTTCTTATATAAAGATAAGTATTCTCCTTTAGTTTTTTATCCTGAGATTCAGGCTCCAGATACTATGGATGTAGAAGGGCGAATTATTACTTTAGATTTTGGAGAATTTTATCTTACTCAGGTATATACTCCTAATGCAGGAGAAGGTCTTAAAAGATTGAAAGAAAGACAAGAGTGGGATAAGAAGTATGCTGAATATCTTCAGAGTCTTGATAAAGAGAAGCCAGTTTTAGCGACAGGAGATTATAATGTAGCTCATAAGGAGATTGATTTAGCAAATCCAAAAAATAACCGTAATACAGCAGGTTTTACAGATGAAGAGCGCCAGGGCTTTACAAATTTATTAAACAAAGGATTTACTGATACTTTTAGATATATCAAGGGTGACGTGGTAGGGGTTTATTCTTGGTGGGCACAAAGGGCAAAAACAAGTAAAATAAATAACTCTGGCTGGAGAATTGATTATTGGTTGGTTAGTAATCGGTTAGCTAACAAAGTTATTAAGTCTGAGATGGTAGATTCTGGTACTAGGCAAGACCACACGCCAATCTTGTTGGAAATTGATTTATAAATATTGTAAAGGTATTAGGTACTTATCGATGAAGTTACAGAGGAGAGAGCTTATGTCAAAAGGGACTAATAAAGAATTAACAATTCTTAAGGCGATTCTTTGGATATACATAATATTATGTATTATTATTGCAGGATTAAATTATGGGTATGCTAGTAAGGCTCCTGAATCTATTGCAAATATTATTACCTGGAGTTGGCAATTTTATGAAAATTGGATAAAAACAATTTTTATTATTATAGCCAGTATTCTTACTATTAGAATAATAAAAAAAACTAAACGTACTAAAATGAGAAAAATGAATTTGATAGGTTTTGTAGTAGCGGCACTTATAGTTCATATCATAGCACCGTTGATACTTAATAATCAGGAGTTGTATTTTTTTGCGATGCCGTTGCCTTGGACTACCACACCGTTACAGTTATTATATGAGGACTCATCATTTTATATTAGCAGTTTTCCGATTTGGGGTATTACTGGAATAACGACAGCACTGATTTTTTATGCTTTAATAAGCGCAATTGTTTTTTTAGGCACAATATTATTTGGAAGACGTTTGCAATGTTCAACAATATGCCTTTTTAATGGTTTTGCTTCCGAAGTCTTTGCTCCTGCTTTTCCTTTAATCGGGAAAAAGAAAAAAATTAATCCAAAAACAATCAAGATATTGAAGATTGCTAAACGACTGATTTTTCTTCTTGCATTATTTTTTACTTTCTATTGGGTTTTATTATTGTTTGGTGTTCAAGTATTTGGAGATTAT
>CAZSSR010000071.1:0-7412 GCA_964609605.1 uncultured Bacillaceae bacterium
TATATCGTTTAGAGTTTTGCGTGAATTCATGATTTTACCTTTTTTATAAATTGATAATATTCCATATCACTAAAATCCATGATTATTCCTCTCTAAAAAAGCCACTATAAAATAGTGGCTTTTTATTCAATGTTATATCCAGATATTTAAATCTTTTTTATATTCAATAAGTTCACTTTCATTAAAAAAGAGATTTATTTCTCTGTCAGCATTATCTAAAGAATCAGAACCATGGATTATATTCATTCCTAAAGATATTCCATAATCGCCTCTTATCGTGCCTTGCAGAGCTTCAGATGGATTTGTTGTCCCCATCATGTTTCTTGCAACTTTTACTACATTATAACCTTCCCAAACCATTGCAAAAACAGGACCTGAAGTTATAAAATCAACTAGCTCTCCAAAAAAAGGTCTATCTTTATGCTCATCATAATGCTTTTTAGCTAAATCTCGATCTATAACCATTAACTTGGCCGCAATTAGTTTAAACCCTTTTTTCTCGAATTTTATCAAAATATCTCCAACTAAATTTCTTTGTACTCCATCAGGTTTAACCATTAAAAATGTCTTTTCCATAATTTCTCCTCCATTTATGTTTTACTTCAACAAATCAATAATAAAAAGTTTATCAGAGATGTCCTTTTGTTTCAATCTCTTTTAATAAGTCCTTTCAGCAATAAATTCACTTATCTTGTACATAGTATCTTTTTCTTTTATTGAAGGTAAATTATCTAATGCCCTTTGTGCTTTTCTAATATATCTTTTTGCTATATCATGTGAATATTCAATCCCACCAGAAGCTTTTACTAAAGAAATAATTTCTTCAATTTTGTTTTCCGTTTGTTTAGTACTCATTATTTGTTTTAACTCATAGCTTACATCTGAATAATTATATGCGTACAATGCTGGAAGAGTGATATTACCTTGACGTAAGTCACTACCAGCTGGTTTGCCAAGTTGGACAGTAGTACCAGTAAAATCTAATATATCATCAATAATTTGAAATGCCATTCCCGTATAATATCCGTATTGATATAAGCATCTAATCGTTTTTGCGTCAGCATCACTAACAAGTGCTCCTAGTTGTGTTGATAAAGCAATTAAAAGCGCTGTTTTTCTTTTAATTCTGCGTAAATATTGTTTGAATGATAAGCCCCAATTATTTAAATCTTTTATTTGATCAATTTCACCTTCAACTATCTGGACTAATGCCTTAGAAAGTATCTTATGTAATTGACTATTATCCAAATCTGTAATTAAGATAAGAAATTTAGCCAACAAATAATCTCCAGTTGACATAGCCACTTTATTGTCCCATTGTGCTTTAACCGTTAACTTACCTCTTCTTCTATCCGCATCATCGATTACATCATCATGAACGAGTGTTGCCATATGAACAATTTCTAAAGAAACTGCAACTTTTTTTAATTTGTCATATTGATAATTACCGAAATGACCCGACAACAAAACAAAAATAGGTCGGATTCTCTTACCGCCTGCTTTGAACAATTGATATGAAGCATCATATAAGACTCTCTGGTCCGTAATAATTGCTTTAGATATATCGTTATCAATCTCTTTTAAATCTTTTCGCATACTAAAATATATATCTTCTAATGTCATATTGTTTCTCCTAAATTATTTATATCCTTCTTTTGTCCAATGTTGTACATTTGCAAATTTTCGATAGCCCTTACCTAGAAGAAAGTTGTATCTTTAAGGCGTTTATATCTACAATTTCGATTTTTGGAATGTTTTTTATTATACCTATTTTATAAGCCATTTTATAATATAATTTTAACCCACTTATTTGATTATTACCAAAATCATGTGATAAACCATTATAATAATTACTCCAAAATTCAAATGTCCCAGAAAAATTGTCCTTAGCAACATTAATTATTTCACCAATATTTTTATAGCCTAATTCCTTACTGTGAAGATATTCTTCATATATCTTATATATTAAGGCTGGATATTTATCTAGCATCTCTTTTCTGATTGCATATACAGCAAATGTCATCCATTGATTTGTTCTTATCCACCATTCCGCACCTAAATCAAGAACATTATATTTATTTATATGCACATTTTCCAAGCTCGCTAGCAATGCTTCATCTCCAATTAATAATGCAGCATCGGCTTCCTCCATCATTTCATCTAAATTTGGATTCATTGAGATATATATCGGTTTAACTTTATAAAATTCTTCAAAAATTATCTTTAATAAATTTATTGATGTTAACGACGTGTTTGTTAAAGCAACCTTTTTGCCATCTAAATCTTTAATATCAGTTTTATAATATAAAGAAATTGAACCAATAGTGCCGAAACAGCTTACTGATAAATTTGGTAATAATATATATTTATCTGAATGCTCTGCATATGCAAATGATGAAATTGCACCAATATCAATTTCACCAAGAGCCATCTTTTTATTTAATTGGCTAGGTACTTGTTCAATAAAATCTACTTCACCAATAAATTTATTTTCATCAAAAAAATGTGTTACAGGCCACATATTTGTATATGAAATTTTTCCTAATTTTATATTCGCCAATATAGTCAACCCTCCATGGTAGATTAATAAAGTTTTATAATAACAAATCTAAAAAAGTAAAAGCAAAAATCACAACACTTAAAATTCCGTTCATTGTAAAAAAAGCTGTATTCACCTTAGTTAAATCAGTAGACGAAATAATCGAATGTTCATAATGAAGAATAAAATTAGCTATAATTACACCAATTATATACCAAATTCCTAACTCAACTAAGAAAAACAAATATACTAATCCTATTATAGTTATAACATGAGTTATTTTTGCTATCTTTAAAGATTTCTCAATTCCAAAGCGCACAGGAATTGAATATAATCCATTTTTCTTATCGAAATCTATATCTTGTGTAGCATAAATAATATCAAAACCAGCTGTCCAAAAAAGCACAATAAAAAATAAAATTATTGATGGGTATGTAATTTCATTAGTTACAGCCACCCAAGCTCCTATTGGTGCTAGTCCAATCGCGGCGCCTAATATATAATGACAAGCCCAAGTAAACCTCTTAGTATAAGAATATAGAATCAAGATAATTAAAGCAATTGGTAATAGCTTCATTGCTAAATCTGATAACTGCAGTGTTGCAATTATAAAAACTAGTAACGAAACAATTACAAATATTAATGTTTCTTTTATGCTTAATTTGCCTTGAGGTATAGCACGATTAGCTGTTCGCGGATTTAATTTGTCTATTGTTCTATCTATCAGCCTATTTAAAGCCATGGCAGCGCTTCTAGCACCAACCATGGCTAATGTAATCCAAAATATCTGCCATAAAGAAGGAAGATGATTAAACTTCTCATAACTACCTAAAATCATTCCAAGGTAAGCAAAGGGTAATGCAAAAATTGTATGTTCAAATTTAATCATTTCTAAAAAGATTTTAATCTTATTCGATGCCATAATCCTTCCACTTCCGATCTACTAGGTCTTTAATATCTTTGGACATTTCTACGTCATCAGGCCATTCCCTAGTATGACCCTCTGATGGCCACTTTTGGGTTGCATCAATACCCATTTTAGAGCCTGCAAATTGAATCGGTGAAGAATGGTCCAAATCATCCAATGGTCCATTTACAAAGGTTACATCTCTTTTCGGATCAATATTACTAAATGCCTTCCATGCTACCTGAGAATAATTATGGACATCGACATTTTCATCAACAACAATAAACAATTTTGTTGCAGACATTTGACCCAGTCCCCATAACGCATTCATAACTTTTTGAGCATGGTAAGGATATTTTTTCTTTATTGATATAATAACACAATTATGGAAAACTCCTTCGGGCGGCATATCATAATCGACAATTTCAGGAAGAATCATTTTTATTATAGGCAGGAAAAGTCTTTCAGTTACTTTTCCTAAATAGGCATCCTCTTGTGGGGGTTTCCCAACCAACGTAGCCATATATATCGGGTTTTTCCGATGTGTTATAGCCGTAAGGTGAAAAACAGGATATTTATCCTCTAATGAATAAAAACCTGTATGATCACCAAAAGGACCCTCTATTCTTAGTTCATCAACATTAACATAACCCTCTAAAACTATTTCAGAATTTGCTGGAACTTCTACATTAACCGTTTTACATTTAACCATTTCCACAGGCTCATTTCTTAAAAACCCTGCCAATAACATCTCGTCAATAATTGGTGGCATAGGTGCGTTTGCAGAATAGACGACCGCAGGATCTGAACCAATGGCAACGGCAACATCTAACTTTTTGTTATCACTATCTTTAAGTTTATCAGCATGGATGGCCGCATCTTTAAGCTTATGCCAATGCATCCCTGTAGTCTGTCCATCATAAACATGCATTCGATACATACCACAATTTCTATTGCCAGTTTCAGGGTCATTTGTGAAAACTAATGGTAATGTTATAAACTTGCCACCATCTTGCGGCCAAGTTTTTAAAATAGGAAACATATCCAAACTTGGATTATCTTTAATTATGACTTCTTGACATTTCGCATTTTTAACAATTTTCGGCATGAAATTATTTAATTCTGCTAGCTTTGGTAAAACTTTTAATTTAGACATTAAACCCATTGAAGTTGTTGATGGTATTTGCATGAATTCAGTTATTCTTTTAGCAATATCATCTAAATCATCAACCTGCATAGCAAGATTTATTCTTTCCATTGAACCAAAAGCATTTGTCAAAACTGGAATATCAAACCCTTTAACATTCTCAAACAATAATGCATATCCACCGTTAGGCATTTTTGACACTCGATCAGTTATTTCCGCTATTTCTAAATCCGGATCTACTTCCTCTTTAATCCTTTTTAACATGCCTTTTTTGTCAATAAGATCAATATATTCCCGTATATCTTTGTATCCCATAAATTCTATCCTTTCTTTCGTCCTATATGAATTGCAGCTATTCCGCCAGTTAATGAGTATACCTCAATTTCTTCTAATCCCACTTTATTAAAAATCTGAGCTAATTCTTTTTGATCAGGAAAATTAGTTAAAGAAGTTGGTAACCAAGAATATTGCTCATAACTATTTGCAAATATTTTCCCAAGTAGGGGAAGAATCTTGTAGAAATAAAAAAAGTATAAATTTCTAAAGGGTACCCAATTAGGTTTTGATAGTTCTAGTGAAACAACTTTTCCTCCAGGTTTTATAACTCTCATCATTTCCGATAAAGTTTTTTCAATATCAGGAACATTTCTTAAAGCAAATCCAATAGTAGCATAATCGAATTGATTGTCCTTATAAGGAATATCCATCGCATTACCATACTTAAGCTCAATTTGATTATCTAGGTGAATTTTATCAACTTTTTTACGTCCGATATCTAACATATTTTGACTAAAATCCAAGCCCACAACATTTCCGTTCTTTGAAACCTTAGCTATATCAATCGTCCAATCTGCTGTTCCACAACAAACATCTATTGCAGATTGCCCAGCCATTATCTTTATTTTCTTCATCGTAGTTTTTCTCCATAATTTATGAAAGCGAAAACTAGTTAGATTGTTCATAAAATCATATTTTGGTGCTATGTTTTCAAAAACAGAGTGTACATAATCCTCTTTCTGCTTACCTTTTATTTCAGCTTTATTCACTTAGATAAACCTCCATAATTATATCTTCTCAAGTACATCATGTGTTTGATAAGTAAAATTAGATTGTTTTAAAATATAAATCAATACGTCCTTAATTACGCTATCCTCAAAAAAATCAATGTGCTTGTTAATATTGATATATGTATTATCAACCATATCTCCAATTTTTTGTTTTATATTATATTTATGATATAACATTTTTTTCTTTATATTAATCTCTGCAATGTTTTTAGCTTGTCCAAGATCATGTATTTCTTGTTTATTGCTATAATGATTAAGTAAATAATAAGAAAAATTACTAAACTCAATATTTTCTGCTTTTAGTTCATTTGATAAGTAAAAAAATGATATCATATTTTCTATAATATATTTCCATGAAATAATAAGTTCTCCAGATTTTAATTCATCTAAAAATTGAATGTATAGACTAGATTCTCTAGTTTTTATTAAATCATAAATAGAACTTTCAGAAACAAAGTTTTTTTCGTTATTATAATCATATAATTTCATTTTTGCAGTAGTTATATCTGATATACCATATGCTAATTTACGTACTTCCACGATTAAATTCTCTTTTGCCATTAATAAATAACATATACTACTAAGATAATCTCCTGCCAATACAGATATTTGACGTTTCTTAATTTTTGATTCATTAATCTCCTTTTGATTGTTAACTTGATCGTGCAAATCAAGTCCAAGCTGAATCAACCCCGTAGTAACGCAATATTTTTTTCTAAGAAACCTTGGAACTGATGCATGATAAAGAGATAAATTTAATAACTGAAGAGGAACAACCGAAATATCAGGAATATTAATGTACTCCTCTATATACATTTCACTTGAAAGAGCTTTAATCTCAGATGTGATTTCTTCTATCTCTATACGAAATGAACTATAAATAGTATTCATTTTTAATCCCCCTTGTAATCCCCTTGGAAAATGCTTTATATAATATTAATTCTAACATAAGAAATTAAGTATATCATAATTATTTATTAGGTAACATACTTAATAAATGGTCGGGATAATGGGATTTGAACCCATGACCTCTAGCCCCCCAGACTAGCACTCTCCCAAGCTGAGCTATATCCCGTTATTTTATTTCACTTTACCGCATAAAGAAAGAAGAGTCGCAATTAAGCAACTCTTTTTCTTTATGTACCTTTATCCTTTAATGCCATCTTTCAAAGCTTTTCCTGGCTTAAATGCAGGTACTTTACTAGCTGGAATGAAAATCTCCTGGCCTGTTTGAGGATTGCGTCCTTTACGAGCAGCTCTTGCACGAACCTCAAAATTACCAAACCCAATGATTTGTACTTTATCTCCGCCTTGTAGTGATTCTGAGATAGAAGCAAACACGGCATCTACAGCCTTTGCAGCATCTTTTTTAGTAAGGTCAGACTTTTCAGCAACCTTTGCAACTAATTCTGTTTTATTCAAAAAAATCACCTCCTCCCAAAGAGTGGTATTCTCTTTAATATAGCTTTATTTATTGATTATAAAGATTTTACACTATAATAACAAGAAGTTTCTCTTAAAAACTCTAGTCAAACATATAGTAATATACAAAAGTAGTAAATTCAAGTATTTAAATTGGAAAATGTCCTAAAAAACAAAAAAAGTACCAAATTGTGTACTTTTTTTGTATTTTATTTATAAATTTATAGTTTTTTAAAACAATTAGTCACAACTACGAACATCCATTTCTTTAGTTTTTACTCTTCCCATTAAATTTTCAACTGCTATTTTAGGGTCCTTGCCTTCGAAAAG